>CAZLBU010000078.1:2647-10452 GCA_964557815.1 uncultured Bifidobacteriaceae bacterium
GATGGCGACCAGCCAGATGAAGACCAGCCCCAGCGCCGCCAGCCAGCGGGACGGATTGAGGAGCAGCCACAGCCTGGCGTGCCGGACACGGCTTCGCGCAGTCTTCGAAGCGACGGTCAGCGAGCGCGCCAGCTGACCGGTGGCCGCCGACCAGACTTGATCGGCTTCGGCGGCCTTCCAGCGGAAGGGCCACTGACCCCGGGGCAACACGACCAGAACCTCCTATTCATTAGACGCCGCCGCGAGCGTCGGGTCGCGGGTCCGCCGGTCGATTCCGACCATTCGTTGGAGGGCGCTTTCCCGGGATTCCAGCAGAGGCAGAATGGGTCTCATGAGACTGCCCTTGTCATCGCTGGCGCTTGGCGCCGTGGCGGCCCTGGTCGGGCTGGGGCCCGGCATCCGCGCCAACGGCCATGTTCAGGCGCGGCCACCCTTCATGCTCGCCGGACAGACCATTCCCGCCGGCCAGCGCGCCGACTTCGACATCCTCGTGCCCGCGGGTCCCACCGACCCGGCCACCATGGTCCCGATGACGGTGTTCCACGGCGTGGCGGCGGGTCCGGTGCTGGCCCTGACCGCGGGGGTGCATGGCTACGAATTCCCGCCTATCCTCGCCGGACAGCAGCTGCTCACGCGCATCGACCCCGGACGGCTGTCGGGCACCGTGATCCTCGTGCGCCTGGCCCACGTTGCCGCCTTCGAGCATCGCGTGCCCTACGTGAACCCGTTCGACCGGAAGAACCTGAACCGGGTGTTCCCGGGCAAGTCCGACGGGACGCAGTCCGAGCGCATCGCCTGGGCCCTGACGAACGAGGTGATTCGCCGAAGCGACCTCCACGTCGAGCTGCACAGCGGGGACGGCGCCGAGTGGCTCGAGGCCTTCGCGGGCATCTACGGAGGGAGGCTCGCGGCCGATCAGTACGCGAAGTCGCGTGAGATCGGGCTCGCCTTCGGCTTCCAGAACATCGTCAAGTACTCGATGGAGACGCAGGCGCAGGTCGATGCGGGCCGCTCGTTGAACCGCCAGGCCGTTGCCGACGGCAAGCCGACGGTGCTCATCGAGATCGGGGAGAACGGCCGTCGTGACCCCGCGTTCGTGGACGCCATCGTGCAGGGGGCGGACAACCTTCTGCGGGTGCTGAAGATGATGCCGGGGGCGCCGGACCCGCCGCGCGCGGATACCCGGTGGTTCGATGGCACGGCGGATCCGACGGCCACGGTGACGGGCATCTACACCCCGGTGGCGACGACGGGGCGGACGGTGAGGAAGGGCGACCTGATAGGAACGGTCACCGACTATGCGGGCCGCGAGCAGGAGCGGATTCTCTCACCCGTGGACGGTTATGTGATGTACGGCCTCACGGGTCCCCCGGTCAGGGCTGGCGAGGCCGTGGTCACCATCGGGATTCCCGCGAAGGGCCCGCTGTAGCCGGCAGGCTGCTGAGAAAGGCTCAGCAGAAGGCAGAAGGCAGAAGGCCGTCTAGCGGACGAGCGCCACCGCGGCGTCGAGTTCCGCTGCCATCCGGTCCAGCGCGCGCTCGATGCGCCCCAGCTCGCGCGTCACGCGAGCCTGGTCCTTCAGGCGCAGCGCCTCACCCAGGCCGGGGAACGGCTGGCCATCGTACATCGAGTAGATGTTCCAGCCGTAGAACACGTGCCGGTACCACTTCGACTCCGGCGCGCCGTCATCGTCGGCCAGCTGCTGTTCCATGCGCGCGAGGCGATCGTTCAACGCGGGCAGCGCGTCGCGCGGGATGTCACCGGCCGCGAGCCGCCGATCGATGGCGGCCTCGAGGGCCAGGGCCGACTTTCCGACCGCCTCGGCGCGCTGGCGGAGCGGGGCGACGTCCACGGGGACGCCGGCGTCCCGCGCCCATCCCTCGGCGGCGCTCACCGCCTCGCCCAGCTTCATGGCGTAGTGCGAGAAGCGGAAGGGCAGCACGTCGGCCTCGCTCATCCTGAGCGCCAGGGTGCCCAGCACCTGGGCCATGGTCACGCCCTGCGTGAAGCCGGGGTCGGCAATCCTCTCTGCGTACGCGCGCGAGTCGTAGTTGGAGTGATAGGTGCCGAAGCCGTACCCGTTCTCGCCGATGAACTCGATGGCGAGCGTGGGCACGCCCAGGTGGTCCTGGAACGGCACGAAGTCCGCGCCGCTGCCGAGAGGTTTCAGGTCCGGTTCGAACGCCGCTTGTTCCCCCTGGCGCGCGGCGGCGGGCTTCCGCGCCCATTCCGAGGCCTGCCAGCCCTCGTAAACCGTGCCGGCGCCGCCGGGGACGTCCTTGACCACGTCTGCGACGAACGCGCGAAGCGAGGGGACGCCGCCCGGATCGAATCGGCCCTTCATGTACATGTCGATGTTCACGTACATCACGAGCTGATCCTTCAGGCGGTCGCGCATGTCCTCGGCGTACTCGGTGGAGCCGACGAGGCCCAGTTCCTCGGCGTCCCAGAAGGCGAACGCGATGGTACGCGTCGGGCGCCATCCGGTCTTCGCCAGCTCGCCCAGGCCCTTCGCCACTTCGAGCAGCGCCGTGGCGCCGGTGCCGGGATCCACGCCGCCGAACGTCCACGCGTCGTGATGCGTGCCGAAGAGGATGGCGCGCTCCGGCGTCGCGGTGCCGCGGAGCGATGCGACCACGTTGTAGATCGGGCCGAGCCGCTGATCCATGTCCACCGTGACGGTGGCGGCGGTTGAACCCGGGCCGACGTGGTAGGTGAAGGGCAGCCCGCCCCGGAAGGACGCCGGCGCCTCGGGGCCGCCCAGCGACGACAGCAGGTGCTGCGCCTCGCCCCAGCTGAGCGCCACGACGGGAATCTTCGGGAGCGTCGGCGCCATCCGTGCGTCGATTCGCGGCGCGTCGGCGGTGGCCGCCACGCCGGGCGTCAGGGCGTCGCCGTGCCAGTACCAGCTGTACTTGGCGTTCCCCCGCTGCACCATGTGCTCGCCGCGCCAGTAGCCTTCCGGCCATGCGGGGCCCTTCACGAAGCCATCGTCGGCCGGGTCGCTGTAGAGGATGAGCGCACGCGCGCCAGCCTGCTCCGCGGTGTGTGCCTTCACGGCGCGATGGCTGCGGCCGTAGCGCGCGACGACGATGCGGTTCTTCACTGACACGCCGAGCTTCTGGAGCTCGGCGTAGTCGGGTGGGAGACCGTAGTTGACGTAGACCACCTGGCCCGATGCCGTGCCCGACGCGGAATAGGAGATATATCCGCCACCGAGTTCGGGGTGCGACGAGGTCGGGTCCGCGTCGATGGCGGGCTCGTCCACGCTGAGCCGTCGCCGCGACGGCTCAGTCATCGTGATCTCCACCCTGCGCGGGCTCGAGAGCAGCACCTGGTACTCGTGTGTTTCGACCTCGAGGCCGAAGCCCGCGAGCGTCTGCTGGAGGTGCTTGACGAGTGCAGCGGTTCCCGGCGATCCGGCCGGGTGCGGGCGTGCCGTGAGCTGCCCGTGCAGCGCCGACATCGAGTCGGCCTTCACCGTCGCCTGGAAGCGTTGCTCGAGCGAGGCGCTGGCTGCGGACGACGACTGCGTGTAGCCGAGGCGCGTGCGGACGGTGGGCTGGGGCGTGCTGGAGGTGCAGCCGGCCGTCAGGATGACGGCGGCCAGGAGGGCGAGGCGTCTCATGAGCAAGGCAGAAGGCAGAAGGCAAAAGGCAGAAGGTGGAGATGAGAAGCGCCTACGGCGCTACCAGGACGTAGCCCTGCTGCTGCAGCGCGATGATCGTGGTGAGCGCCCAGAGATCCAGCTGCACTTCGGGCGTGATGTCCTTCGGGTCGATCTTCCGGGCGAGGGCGGCCTGGCCGCAGACGCGGAAGTCCACGCCAGCCTGTTTCAGCGCCTGGATCATGGGCAGGTTGGGATTGTCCTGGCCTTCGTGCCTCGCCTTGTAGGCGTCGTTCCTCAGGATGTAGTCGGTGGAGCCCTGGTGGAAGACGAGGGCCACCTTGCGTTTGGCGGCCGGCACCCCTGTCTTCGCGAGCGTGTTCACGTAGCGCGCGACGGCCTGCAGCATCGGGTGTACCTTCGCGTCCTTCGGGTTCGCCGTGGCGAGGTCGAAGACGACCTTGTGCTCGACGTTCGGGTTCGGCATCTCCTTCGCGCCGGGCACGTCGCGTGCGGCCTCGACCCCCGGCACGGGCAGCGCCTGGGCCGCAGCCAGGCCGGTTCCCATCAGGGTTGCGCTCAGCGTCAGTACCATCACCGTTCGTCGCACGTCTGCCCCCCTCGTCGTCGTTGCGCCCGGGATGCGTCGCCGTCCGCCGGGCCGTTTCAGCTTACACCGGGCGCCCTCGCCAGTGTCGGGCCGCGACCGCGCCGGAGTAGTAGACTCTGGCGCATGGGTCGGAAAGCCAAAGCCAAGAAGGAACCCCAACGGAACGCACCGGGCGCCGCGCGCGCCGTGTTCGGCGGGCCGCCGAACTGGCCGCTGCTCGCGCTCAGCTTGATTGGCGTTGCGCTGGCGGGCTACCTGTCGTGGACGAGCTGGTCGGGCGGCTCGGTGCAGGGATGCAGCGCAGGCAGCGGGTGCGATCTCGTGCTGTCGAGCCGATGGGCCACGCTCATGGGCGTGCCGACGGCGTTCTGGGGACTGCTCACCTACCTCGCGCTCGCCGCTACGGCGTTGCTCGCGAGCGCCGAGCGGCGATGGCGCCTGGCCTGGACGCTGTCGTTCTTCGGCGTGCTCTACAGCCTCTACCTCACCACGGTCTCGGTGACCATGCTGGGCGCGACCTGCCCGTATTGCCTCACCTCGCTGGCCCTGATGGCCGCCATCTTCGCGGTGGTCACCTTCCAGCGACCGGAGGCGATTCCCGGTTTCTCGTGGCAGCGGTGGCTGCGCATTCGCGGACCGGTCGCGGTGGGCATCATCGCGTTCCTGCACCTCAACTACATCGGCCTGGTGGGGAAGCCTCCCGCCGTCGAGGAGCCGACGCTGCGCGCGCTCGCCGTCCACCTCGCCGAGAGCGGCGCGAAGATGTACGGCGCGGACTGGTGTCCGCACTGCCAGGACCAGAAGGCGCTCTTCGGCGCCGCGGCGAAGCGCCTGCCGTACATCGAGTGCAGCATGGGCGCCCGGCAGGGTTCGCCGCAGACCGCCGAGTGCCGCGAGGCGCGCATCAACACGTACCCGACCTGGGAAATTGCAGGGAAGCGGTACGAGGAGGTGCTGTCGCCGCTGCGGCTGGCCGAGCTCACGGGGTTCGACCTGGCTGCTGCGACCCGGCCTGCATCGGCGCCGCAGTAGGGAGCGCCGGATGCCCATTGAGCGATTGCCGATTGGCGATTGAGCGATTCATTGGGTGATTGGGTGATTGGGTGATTGGGGCATTGGTCATTCTTGATTGGTGCATTGGTGCATTGGTGCATTGGTGCATTGGTGCATTGGCGCCTTGCCGATTGGAGTTGGTGATCGTGCGGACGAATCGACGTGGTTTCCTGAAGAACGCCGGCGCGATGGGGACGCTGGCGATGGCGGGCGCGGCGGCGGGATGCAGCACGCCAACGGCGCCGGGCTCGAGCGCGCCGCCTGCGCGAACCCAGGGCCGGGGGCTCGCAAAGGGCCTGACGCTGCTGTCCTTCCGTGAGCAAGGGCAGGATCGGCTTGGTGCGAAGACGGACAAGGGCATCCTGGACGTCGCACGGGCGGCATCGCTGCTCGGCATGTACGCGCCCGCGACGATGGACGAGATGCTGCAGCAAGAGGACGGCCCCAGCGTCCAGGCCGTCGTGGAGGCCGCGCTCCGGGGCACCGAGGCGCAGGCGGCCTTCCGGCCCGAGGAAGGCGTCGAGTACGGCTCGCTGGTCAGCCGGCCCGATAAGATCATCTGCGTCGGCCTCAACTACCGGAAGCATGCCGAGGAGATCGGCTCGCCCGTTCCCTCGTATCCGGTGTTGTTCAACAAGTTCAACGCCTCGCTCAACCGGCACAAGGGCACCGTGAAGCTGCCGGTGGATCTGGCCACGAACTTCGACTACGAGGTGGAGCTCGTCATCGTGATGGGCGCCACCGCGTACCGCGTGAGCGATGCCGACGCGCTCACCTACGTGGCTGGCTACGCCACGGGCAACGACTTCACGGCGCGCGATCTTCAATACGAGCGCGGCGGGCAGTGGATGGTGGGGAAGGCCATCGACGGCTTCGCGCCGATCGGCCCCTATCTGGTCACCGCGGACCAGGTCGATCCCGACGCGCTCACGCTCGAGTGCCGCGTGAACGGCGAGACTCGCCAGTCGTCCACGACTGCCGACTTCATCTTCAGCACCCGTACGATGATCAGCTACATCTCGCACCACTTCACGCTGAAGCCCGGGGACCTCATCTACACCGGAACTCCGCAGGGCGTCATCCAGGGCATGCCGAAGGACAAGCAGGTGTGGCTGAAGCCGGGTGACCGGATCGCCTGCAGCGTGGAGAAGCTCGGCGAGCTGGCCTTCGACCTCAGCTGACGCCCGCGCCCAACGCTTCGCGAACGAGCGGCGCCACTTTGGTGGCGTAGAGCTCGATGCTCGCCATGAGCCTGTCGTGCGGGAGCGCGCCGTTGCTGTACTTCATGTCGAAACGTGACAGCCCGAGCGCCTGCACCGTCGCCACGATCTTCCGGGCCACGGTTTCGGGTGAGCCCACGTAGAGCGCCCCGTCCGGCCCCGCCTCGCGATCGAACTGCGCGCGCGTGACGGGCGGCCAGCCGCGCTCGGCGCCGATGCGCGTCATCATGGCCTGGTAGTGCGGCCACACGTCCTCCCGCGCCTGCTCGTCGCTCGCAGCCACGTGCCCAGGGGAGTGCGCGCCCACCGGATGCACGGAATGGCCGAACTGCCCGAGCGCGCGATGGTAGAGGTCCACGTAGGGCTTGAAGCGCATGGGGCTGCCGCCGATGATGGCGAGCATCAGCGGGAGGTCGTGACGCGCGGCGCGGATGACCGACTCCGGGCTGCCGCCCACGCCCACCCAGGCGCGCAGCCGCACGCCCTCGACCGGCGGATACACGCGCTGATTCGTGAGCGACGCCCTCGTGCGGCCGTCCCACGTCACCGGCTCCTGCGCCAGGAGCTCGGAGAACAGCTCCAGCTTCTCCTCGAAGAGCAGGTCGTACTTCGACAGGTCGTAGCCGAAGAGCGGGAACGACTCGGTGAAGGAGCCCCGGCCGAGAATCACCTCCGCGCGGCCGTTCGACACCGCGTTCAGCGTGGAGAAGCGCTGGAACACACGCACGGGATCGTCGGTGCTCAGCACCGTGACGGCCGAGCCGAGGTGAATCCGCTCGGTGCGCCCCGCGATGGCCGCCAGCAGCACCTCGGGCGCCGAGACCGCGAAGTCCGGGCGATGGTGCTCGCCGACGCCGAAGAACGCGAGGCCGAGCCGATCGGCCAGCACCGCCTCCTCGACGACGTGGCGCAGCACCTGCGCCTGTGAGAGGGGGCGGCTGTCGGCGCCGAGCGTGACGTCTCCGAACGTGTCCAGGCCCAGCTCGATGTCTTCGCGGGTGTCCATCTCCTCAGTCTAGCCGGCCCCGCCCTACTGGCTTCCCAGCGGCAGCGTGATGGACGATGGCCGCGCCCTGCTCCGATAGACACGCTGGGTGGCCGCCTTGAAATCCTCCGGCCTCGACTTCGGGATGTCGGTGAAGACCTGTGGATTGCGATCCGTCAGCGGGAACCACGAGCTCTGGACCTGCACCATCAGCCGGTGGCCGCGCCGGAACGTGTGCGCCACGTCGGGCAGATCGAAGCGGATGCGATCCGGCTGGTCGGGCACGAACGGCACCGGCTTCTCGAAGCTCTGGCGGAACTTCCCGCGGAA
>CAZLBU010000079.1:0-10442 GCA_964557815.1 uncultured Bifidobacteriaceae bacterium
ACTCGGTCTCGGGGCCGGCCTTCACGGTGAAGCCCCGGTCCGCGGCCAATCCGATCACGCGCTTGAGCGCGCCTCGGGGACACCCGGCAAACGGGCTGCCGTCCGGGTTGGCAATGTCACAGATGAGACGCCCGACCCTCGCCCCGCTCGGGTCGGTCCATGGGAACACCTGGAACGTGGAGAGGTCGGGCTTCAAGTACATGTCCGACTCCTCGATGCGGACGAAGCCCTCGATGGAGGAGCCATCGAACATGATGCCGCCGTCCAGCGCCTCGCCGAACTGGCGGTCCGGGACCTCGACGTTCTTGATGACACCGAGGATGTCGGTGAACTGGAGCCGCAGGAACTTGACCCGCTGCTTCTCGGCCCGCTCCATGATGCCCCGCCGCAGCTCGGTGTGGTTGGTCCCGGGTTTTCCCATACCCGGATTCTAGTGCCCCAACCGTCGGGAGGACACGGGCGTCTCAAAGCACAGGGTTTCGATCACCAGGGTTCGAACCACCGGGGCTCGAAGCACGCAGGTTCGAGGCACGGGCGTTCACAGCAGGGGGGGTTCTCGAATGTCAGCGAAGGTTCGGTTCTGGTCGCTCGGGGTGGCGCTCGGAGTGGGGCTCGTCCTGGCCGTCACGTCGCTGGTGGCGCAGGATCGCGGACGGCCGGAGGCGCCGGAGCGCGGCGCCCGGCGGGAGATGTTCCTTCTGGATGGGCGCGGGAGCCGGCTGGGAGTGATGGTGCGCGACCTCGAGGCGGCAGAGGTGACCGCCGCCGTCCCCGGCGGCGTGAAGATCGACGACGTGGATCGGGACAGCCCGGCGGAGAAGGCCGGGCTGAGGGCCGGAGACGTGATCGCGGAATTCGACGGAGAACGCGTGCGCAGCGCGCGGCAGTTCACGCGGCTGGTGCAGGAAACGCCAGTAGGCCGGCAGGTGACCATGGCTGTGCTCCGCGACGGCACGCGCCAGACGGTCACCGCCACGCCAGAGGCGCGCGGGCCCTCGTGGACCGTGGACCTCGACGGCGACCGGCTCAGGCGGGAGGTTGAGCGCGGCATGCGCGGCCTGGACGGCCTGCCCGAGTTCGGCATGAATCCACCCGCCTTCGATTTCAGGTTCGATCCGGACGCGTGGTCGACGGGGCGTGGAAGGCTGGGAGTGACACTTCAGACCCTCACCGACCAGCTGGCGCAGTACTTCGGCGCGTCCGACGGCGGTGCGCTCGTCACGAGCGTCGTCGAGGGCTCACCGGCGGAAAAGGCGGGCCTGAAGGCAGGCGACGTCATCACCTCCATCAACGGCGAAGCGGTGCGCGATGCCGGCGACGTGATGTCGCAGGTCCGGCGTGCTTCCGCAGACGCGGTGACCATCGGCTACCTGCGGGACCGCAAGGCCGCGACCGTCAAGGCCACGCTCGAGCCACGCGGCGAGCGCGGCAGGCGCACGGTCAGACCTGCCGCCCACACGCGGGGCGCGTAGAGCAGGAAGAGTGATCGGGGGAAGAGCGGAACGTCAGGAAGTCAGACGTGAGGGGTTGGTAGCGCGGAAGGTGGTAGTGGTTCCCAGCGTCTCACTTTTCACTTCTCACTTCTGACTGCTCACTTCAGGTGGCCGCTCGTTCCGCCAGTGGTTCGGGAGCGGGAAAGAGGTTGGCCATTTGCGCGGCTACCACCGCTGCCAGCGCGACGGCCTGATCGATGTCGGCCTCCGGGCGCACTTCCGCGGCGAGAACGCCGGCGGGCCCATTCGTCGTGACGATGGGCACGGCCACCGCTGCCGCTCGATCTGACGTGGCAGGGCTCGTGGCTGGCGCGCCGGACCGAAACGCCGACGCCGTGAGGTTGTCGGCGTTCAGCGCGACGGCACCCATGCGAGCCATCAGGACGGCGTCGTAGCCGTACGCGAAGGCCGGTGCGAGACCCTGCGCCTGGTCGGTGAGCAGCCACACGACCAGGCCCTTCGCGCCGAGCAACGTCGTGGCGCGCGCCAGGAGCGGCTCGAGATCGTCCGCCTCGGACACGCGGCCCAGGTCGCCGCACAGGCTGGCCAGGTCGCGAAGCACCGGCGTCGGGCCAGGCGCCTGCGACGCCGCGACCACAACCGGAGGCGCGGGAGCGGGTCCTTCGGCCGTAACCTCGGCGGCGGCAAGGCTGGGCGACTCGGCCACGGCGACGGCGGGCGTCGCTGCCGGGTTCGCCACCACGGCGGCGGGCACGGGTGGCGGTTCCGCGGCCTTCAGGTCCGCGAGGGAGAGCGCGGTAACGGACGTCGTGGGCAGCGGCTCTGCCGCCCGCGGCACGGGCACCAGCAGGATCAACGCGACAATCCACACCGCCATCACGGCGCCTGCCAGCAGCGACTGCTCGTTGGTCATCCCGGCTTCCCGGGCCGACGTGGCGCGCGCCATGGATTGGCGGGCCGATGACAGTTCGCGGGTCATGGCATCGATGAGATCCCGAGCCTCGACGAAGATGATGTCCCCGGCGGCCAGCGGCTGGCCGGTCCGCGCGTAGTCCTGCGCGCGGCGGGCGGAGGCCGCCAGGCGGTCCACGCCGTCGAGAGCCGTGGCCAGCGAGTAGCCGGCCGCGGTCGACGCCGGATCGATCTCGAGCAGGCGCGCGCGCACGTTGTCCAGGAGATCCGCGGCGCGGGCAGACCAGAACGACTCGCTCTGCCCGGGGGCAACGTAGGCGTGAAGGCTGGCGCGCAGGTCGGCCAGCAGCCACGCGGCCTCGGCGGCCGTGGCATCCGCGTGCTGAGACGCCATGCGCGCACGGCCTCGTGTCTGCTCGTTCGTCGTGACGCGCCAGACGGCCCCGGCCGTCAGGAGCGTCGTGAGCAGCAGCACGAAGAGGCGCGCGGGGAGTCGGCGCATCGCGGGCTCAGGGTATCCCGGCCGGGGTCAGTCCGACGCGCGTGAGATTTCGTCGACCACCAGCTTCAGTGGAATGACCGTCGGCGAGGGCGACTGCTCCATCTGCACGTTGTGCCCCTTCACCGGTGGCAGGTCCTCGAACATGTCGTGCCACTTCATCCGCTCCATCGGATTGCTGGCCTGGAGCCAGTGCTCCGCGGCCATGGGCCGGTTGAAGGCCACGTCGCCGAGCGCCGCGTAGGCGGGCTGGTCGGCCAGGGCCATCGCCACGTCGGCCCGCACCTGCTGCGAGGAGGTGTACGAGTACGGCAGGCCGAGGGCGGCCGCCACGCTCGTGAGGATCTGCCAGTCGTCCACGGCCTCCCCCGGGGGATTGATCGCACGCGAGGCCGCCTGCACGTGCCCCTGGTCGTTGGTGTAGGTGGCGTCCTTCTCCACCCATGCCGAGCCCGGCATCACCACGTCCGCCACCTTCGACACCGGCGTCACCAGCACGCCCTGGTAAATCAGGACCGGCAGCCGTCCGCTCTTACGTGCGTCCACGAGCCACTGCAGATCCCCCATCGAGCCATCGGGCCCCGGGTCGAGCACGTAGAGCACGGCCACGCGGCCCTGGTCCACGGCGGACCGCAAGCCGGACAAGTCGGCCTCGCCCTCCAGGCCCGCGCCGACGTGCAGCCCGAGCGCGCGCGCGCCGGACACGTTCGGCGCATCGGTGGCGGGGACACGGAACTTCGTGTCGGCCGGCTGCTGCTTCCCGGTGCGCTTCCAGGCGACGTGCACGTGGGCGACGCCCTCCTCGCCCTTCATGTCCACGGCCAGCCGCTTGAGGAGATAGAGCTCCTCGTGCGAGGCGTGCGCCGAGGCCAGCATGCGCACCGAGCCCGGATCCTGCCGGCCGGCCGCGTTCAGCAGGTCGCGCACCTTGAGCAGCGCGTCCTTCCAGGTGACCGCCTGCTGCAGGCCGTCCTTCGCCAGCAGCTGCGGGCGGCGCAGGCGATCGTCGCCCTCCACCCAGAGATACTGGAAACGGCCGATGTCGCACATCCAATAATCGTTCACGGCGGGGTTGTAGCGCGGCGTGATGCGCACCAGGCGCGAGCCTTTCGCCCACTCGGGCTTGGCCTTCAGCCACGCGGTGGTACTGCAGCCCTTCGAGCAGAGCGTGCACGTGGTATCCACGGCGTGCGGGTTGTCCCACGGCCGCGAGCGGAACCGGTACTGCTTGGTGGTGATCGCGCCCACCGGGCACACGTCCATGAGGTTGCCGGAGAGCAGCGAGTGGATGCCCTGATCGTTGAACGTGGCGATCTCGCTGCCGTTGCCACGGTTGATGACGCCGATCTGTGCGTCGCCGTCCACCTCGCGCATGAAGCGCTCGCACCGCGTGCACATGATGCAGCGGTTGCGGTTGAGCATCAGCGTCGGGCCGAAGTCCACGTCGGCCTTCACGCCCTCGCCGTCGAAGGTGCGCCGCGGGAAATCCATGCGGCTCTCGGCGTTGCCGAACTTGTACGAGAAGTCCTGCAACGGGCACTCGCCGCCCTTGTCGCACACCGGGCAATCGAGGGGGTGGTTGATCAGCAGGAACTCGAACACGCCGGCGCGGCCTTCCACCGCCTCGGGGTCCTTCGTGTGCACCACCATGCCTTCGGCCACCGGCGTCGAGCACGACGTCTGCAGCTTCGGCATCTTCTCGATCTTCACGAGGCAGACGCGGCACGACGCATCGATGCCGAGACCGGGGTGGTAGCAGTAGAAGGGAATCTGGATTCCGGCTTCGATGGCGGCCTGCAGGACGGTCGTGCCCTTCGGCACCGACACCTGGCGCCCATCGATGGTCAGCGTGACTTTTTCCACTCGGAAATGATACTTCAGGGGCGACAGCACGCGCAGGAGCCCGATGCGGTCCTTTGTCGAATGGCTGGTCGCGCTTGGCGTCCTTGGCGGCGCCGCCTGGGTGGGGGCCCCGTACGTCCAGCGGTGGCTCCCGCAGATGTCCTCGACCGTCACGCTGGTCGAGTCGGCGCTGCCGGCCCTGCCTTCGGGCGTGCCCCCGGGAGCGGAAAGCGTGCCCTTCCTGGTGCTGCTCGACGGCACCGAAATCCGCCCCGGGATGAGCGAAAGCGAGTTGAACAGCCTGGGCGTCGCACGGTGGACGGCCGGCCCCGCCATCGCGGAGGCCGGCGTCATCGATCGGCGGCACATCCTGCCGTGCCGCGTCGGCGGCACGCGCTTCTGGGTGGTGCTCGACCGGACCGAGACGGGAAAAGAGCGGAGCGTGACGGCTATCTACCTCCCGTAGCCGGGAGGCCCCTCAGCGCGCACGCTCGAAGTGGGCCAGGGCCGCTTCGTCCTGGTTCAGCTCGACTGCCCGGACGCCCCCGGAGACGGGGAAGCGCGCCTCGGTCACCGCCTCGGTGGCCAGCACGACCTCCTCCGAGACCCGGCCGTCGGCATGCTGAATCGTGACGGTCACGGGCACGTCGTACACCTCGCCAGGCTGCTCGATCCGCACGGTCACCTCCTCGGGCGAGACCGTCGTCGCGTAGCGCAGCCGGGGAATCCCGGAGTCGAAAATCCAGCGGGCGAAGAAGCGTGACAGGTCGCGGCCGCTCTCGGCCTCCATGGCCTTCCGGAGATCCTCGGTGCCCGCCTTGCGGAAGCGGTTTTCGCGGTAATACCGCCGCAGGCCCCGGAAGAAGGCGTCGTCGCCCACCAGCCGGCGCAGCATGTGCAGCACCGAAGCGCCCTTGTTGTAGACCAGCGCGCGGAAGACGCGCGGCTCGCCCTTGATGTGCCCGAGCCGGTACCCGAGGAAGATCGGGCCCTCATCCGATTCCTCCAGGCCCCAGCGGCGGAACTGCTTGAGGATGGCGCGGAACGTCGCCTCGCCCCGCTGCTCGCGCGCAAAGAGCGCCGCCATGTACTGCGCGGCGCCCTCGCTCAGCCACTGCTCGTGGTAGTTCTTCCATCCGACCGCCTGGCCGAACCACTGGTGCGCCAGCTCGTGCGCGAGGAAGAACTCGGGGAATCCCGAGAAGTGCGCCGGGTCGTTCCTCCACGAGAACGGCGACGTCGGCAGCGGGTTGTTGATGACCGCGACGTAACCGGGAGCGTGGCCGCCCGGCAGCTCGTGCTCCACCATCGCCACCGTCAGCGCGTCGTACGGGACGTCCCCCATCATCGCGGCATAGAACCGCAGGCCCTCCGCGACGATGGGCAGGGCATTCCGGCCGCGGCCCTCCTGGCGCCGGTTGGCTTCGATCGCAAGCTCCACCGTGTTGCGCGATCCCACCGGAGGGAGGGTCGGAACCGGCTGGAGAGCGCCGCCGTTCGTGCCGGCCGCCTTGACCTCCTTCGGCGGGATGATGTCCAGGGCGACCGTGGCGGCGTCTGCCCGCGACATCCGGCTGACGACCATGCTGAGGTAGCGCACGGGCTGGGGCGTGGTGAACGCGTAGAGCGACCGGCCACCCTGCCCGTTGGGCTGGGCGCCGATGGTCACGGGCGAGCCCGACGCCTGCACGCCGCTGGCGACGACTGCGTACTCCGAGGGCACCGTGATGCGCATCGTCGCCGTGGCGTAATCCGTCACCGATGCCTGCGGATACCACTGCGCGCGGTTGCTGAACAGCCAGTTGGGCTCGGGCGCGACGAGAGGCAGGCCCTCTTCGGGCTGCTCGAACGACCGCGAGCGGCCTGGGCCCTGCTGGTCGGCCGACACCTCCAACGAGTCCTCGTTGATGCCCTGCTGGGGCAGCCGGCCCTGGTACGAGATGGTGAGCGTGAGCTGGAAGTCGCGGGCCACCGGCGACGGCAGGTTCACGACGATGCCGTTCTGGTTGCGGACGCGGAGGAAGAGCAGCCGCCCGAACTGCTCGCTCACCACGGAGTTCACCGTGAGCGCGTCGGCCAGTTTCAGCTGGACGGCGGAGAGCGCGAAGGCCCGTACGCGAAGCCGCACCTTCGTGGTGCCCTCGAGCCAGTCGCGCTCCGGAGCAAACGTGGTGTCCACGGTGTAGTCGAGCACGTCGTACTCGACGAGGTCGTCTTCGTTGTAGAACTCGCCCCGGCTGGCGAGCTTCTCCTCGGACGCGTAGATGGAGATGTTGCGCTTCCGTCCCCGCTGGAACAGCGACACGTCCTCGGGCTCCCCTGTCGAGCGCGCGTAGGTGAGCTTGTCGAAGCGGCGCGTGCGCACCTCGGCGACGAAGTCGCCCGGCTGCGGGAGCAGCGACCACGTTTCCCGGCTGAGGTCGCTCAGGTCCAGCGTGAACGAATTGCCGATGTCGTCCTCGAAGACCTGCTGCGCGCGACGGAAGGCGCGATTGTCCACCGTCTCCACGGGCACGAGCGACGACTCAGCCACCAGGGTGCGGTATTCGAAAGGGCTGACGCGGAGCATCGCCGCCGTGAACGCCGCGTCCAGTTCGTCGGCGCCGGCGAAGATCCGCACCTGACCCCGCTCGACCTTCGGCGCGGGCGAGAACACGATGGTGCCGTCGCCCAGCAGGACGAGCGCCGTGACGCCCTCCGGGGTCTCGGCCACGAACACCTGCCCGGACGAGAGGCGCACCTGGAAGTCCACCGACTTGATCACCAGGTCCTGGGCTGCGTACTGCTTGTCGGGATGGAGCACGAGCCGGTGCAGCCCTTCGATGGACGACAGGCGGTCCTGCGAGACGATGCGCCAGGGCTGCCGGTCCTCGATTTCGCCGCGGGGCTTGCGAATGTCGAGGGTCCAGGTGGCGATCCGGCCCCGCGGGCCGGTTTCCATGAACACCTCGGTGACGAGGCTGAAGCCGTCCCCGGGCAGGGTGCCGAGCAGCTGGGCCCGGGCCCGCTCCTTCACCACCACGCGCGTGATGCCCTGCGGCACCATCGCGTCGAAGAACTCCAGGGCCTGCTCCCGGTCGGCGTTGGCCGACAGCAGCGCGGTCCACCGCTGCCGGTCCATGGTGGAAATAGCGGTTTCCACGGCCTGCAGGAAGGCCTGGATGGACAGATCTTCAGCGCTCAGCGGCTCGGTTTGCGCGGCCGCCGGCTGGACGGACACCAGGATCGCGAGGCAGAGGACCAGCAACCCTCGCATAACGGAATTAGACGCCAGACCCGGCTAAGTGGCTACCGAATTCGTCACCCGGCTCAACACCAGCACTGTGAGGTCGTCGGAGAGGCGCTGGTCGCGCCGGTGGCGCTCCACGGCGTCGAAAATGGCCCGCCCGAGGTCGGCGGCGGCCGAGGTCCCCAGCGTCCCGGCGTGCAGGGCGAGCGTGCGCTCGAGCCCCGCCTCGTCGAAGGGGGTCCCGTCAGGGCTCTCGGCCTCGGTGATGCCATCGCTGTACATGATGAGGGCGTCGCCGGGCCCGAGGTCGATGTGCCCCTGTTCGTACTCGGAGCCCTCGAACATCCCCAGCGCAACGCCGCCAGTATTGAGGCGCACGATGCTGCCGTCCTGCCGGCGCAACAGGGGTGGGGTCTGCCCGGCGTTGACGAAGTGGAGGTGGCCGGTGGCAGGGTTGTACGAGGCGAGAAACAGTGTGATGAACCGTGAGGCCGGCGCGTGCCTGGCGACCTGGACGTTCAGCCGGCGTGTCAGGGCCGGCAAGGGCAGGTTGTCGTCCACGAGCGTGCGGAGAATGGCCAGCAGCAGCGCCATCAGGAGAGCCGCCGGACTGGCCTTCCCCGCAACGTCGCCCAGGGCGATGATGACCGTGCCGTCGGGCCTGGGCAGGATGTCGTAGAAGTCCCCGCCCACGGTGTTGGCCGGCTGGGTGAGGCCGAAGGCTTCGACGTCGGGGCCCGACCACGTGCCCTCGGGTAACATGGCCCTCTGGATTTCGCGCGCGACCTCCAGGTCCCGCTTGAGCGACAGCCGATCCGCCACCTCCAGCAACACCAGCAGGTTGAGGAGCAGGAAGCCCGTCAGCAGCCAGAGCGTGCCGTCGGCGAAGAGCGGCCCCGGGATTCCGAAGCGCACGAAGAACAGCGCGATGGGCAACCGGAAGCTGAGGATGCCGAAGCCCTGGAAGAGCTCGAACAAGCCGATGACGGACGTGAACAGCGCCAGGCCGTAGATGGCGCGCCTGGCCGGCGACAGGCGCATGGTGAAGGCCAGGAAGAACGCCTGCACGTACTTCACCGCGCGGCGATGCCACGACAGGCCTTCGAGCTCCGCCGTGTTCACGCCGCGGGCGAAGAACCGGTAGGCCTCGGGGGTCTCGCGCGTGAAGAGCTTCCCCAGGTCCTCGGCATTGAGGTCCTGGGTGTAGGTGGACAGGAAGTCCCGCGCCTTCGACCCGGCAGGCATGAGCAGTACTACGACCCCGTGAAAGGCCCGGTTCCCGCCCCGGGCCCGCTATTCAAGGCGATACGCCGCCATCTCGTCGAAGATTTCGCCAAGCTCCTGCGGCGACGCCAGGAAGACGACGCGGAAGAACCCATCGGCGGCGTCGGTCCCGAAGCCCGAGCCGTACACGACGAGGATGCCCGTCGCCTTGAGCAGGCCGAGGACGTAGTCTTTGTCGGTCTTCCCCGGCGGCAGGGTCATCTTCGGCATGGCGTAGAACGCGCCTTTCGGCGCCACGCAGGACATGCCCGGGATCCTGTTCAACCTCTCGGTGGTGAGCTCGGCGCGCAGGCGGAGCTCGCGTCGGAACGCGTCCTGGTGCGAGCGGTCGCCGGTGAGCGCCGCGGTCACCGCGTACTGCATGGGCCCCGGGCTGCAGAGCCGCCCGTCCGCCAGTTTCTTGATGGCCGCCAGTGCCGGATCGAGCCGCGGCGAGCGGCCGACCGCCATCCAGCCCGCACGCCAACCCGGCGCGAGGTACGCCTTCGAGAGGCTGGAGTAGGAAATGATCGCGGCATCCGGTGCGAGGAGCGCCATCGGCGGGACCGGCCCGTCGTACGCCAGATCGCCGTAGACCTCGTCGGCCAGGATCACCAGCCCGTGCTCTTCCGCGATGGCGATGAGCGCAAGGCGCGTCTCGTCCGAGTAGATGGCGCCGGTCGGGTTGTTCGGATCGATGACCACCAGTGCGCGTGTCTTTGGCGTGATGGCTTTCCGGATGTGATCGAGATCGGGCTGCCACGCGTTGGTGTGGTCGGTGCGGTAGTAGACCGGCATCGCGCCGATCTTCGCGAGTACCGCCGTGTACAGCGGGTACGTCGGCGCGGGCACCAGGACTTCCTCGCCCTCGTCCACGATGCCGGTGAGCGCCAGCTCGATGCCCTCGGACGTGCCCGAGGTGATGAGGACGCGATCCGGCGAGGTCTCGACGCCGCGGCTCGTGAAGTCGGCCGCGACAGCCTCGCGCGCCTCGGGGATCCCCGGTGAGGCGGTGTATCCGTTGTGGCCGTCCCGCATGGCCTTCGCTACGGCCTCGATGAGGTGCGGGGGCGTGACGAACCCGAACTGGTTCGGGTCTCCGATGTTGAGATAGCGGACCTTCTTCCCGGCGGCCTCGACCTTCTTTGCCTCGGCAACGATATTGCGAATGGCGTAGGTGAAGCGGTCGACGCGTTTCGCGGTGCGGATGGGTGTGGTCGCGGGGGCGGTGGTGGCCATCGGA
>CAZLBU010000080.1:0-5527 GCA_964557815.1 uncultured Bifidobacteriaceae bacterium
CGTCCACGGTCACGACGCCGGCCAGCTTGTTCTCCTCGTCCACCACCGGCACGGCCAGCAGGTTGTAGGAGGCCACCTGCCGGGCCACCTCCTCCTGGTCCGTGTCCACGCGCACGCTGATGACGTCCGGCGTCATGATGCGCTTGAGGGGCGTCTCCGGCGAGACGAGGAGCAGCCGCCGCAGCGACGTGACGCCCACCAGGTGATTGCGGCCGTCCACGACGTAGAGGTAGAAGACCATCTCGACGTCACGCGCGCCCTGCAGCGCCGTGATGGCCTCCCCGACGGTCAGGTCCTCGTTCAGCGCGAAGACCGACGGGTTCATGATGCGCCCGGCGGTCTGTTCCCCGTACTCGAGAAGGCTTTCGACCTGTCCCGATTCCTTCCGGCGCATCAGCTCGAGCACTTCGCGCGAGAGCTCGTCGGGCAGGTAATCGATCAGGGCCGCCGCATCGTCGGAGGGCAGTTCGTGAAGCAGCTTGGCGATGTCGTCGGCCGATCGGCCGGTCAGCAGCTGGGCGCCCGGCTCCGGACCCATCTCGCTGATCGCTTCCATGGCCAGCTTCGGCTGGCGTTCGACGAGCAGTGCGAAGACGGCCGAACGCTCGGTGTCGAGGAGCGTCCCGAAAATCTGGGCGAGGTCGGCCGGGTGCTGCTTCTGCAGCAGGTTCAGGAGATTGGCCGTCGCGCCAATGCGCAGGAGGCGCTTGACCGAATCGACGACGACATCACTCCTGCGCGGCGCGGCCATGGCAATCCGAGCAAATGTAGCACACGCGAATTACGTCCGACGCCGCTTTCTCCGCCCTTCCACGCCCAGCTCGTCGAGCGTTCGCTCGTCCTCACGCCAGCGCTCGCGCACCTTCACGTGCAGGTCCAGATAGACCTTCGTCTGGAAGAACCGCTCGAGTTCTTCCCGCGCCGCGATGCCGATGGCCTTGATGGCGGCGCCGCCCTTGCCGATGAGGATGGGCTTCTGCGACTCCCGCTCGACGAGGATGGTGCAGTAGAGCCGAAGGATGGGCCCCTCCTCGAACCGGTCCACCACCACGGCCGTCGAGAACGGCAGCTCGTCGCGCGTCTGGCGCAGCACCTGCTCGCGCACGAGCTCGGCGACGAAGAAGCGCTCGGGGTGCTCGGTGAGGTAGTCCTCCGGGTACACCGGCTCCCCTTCCGGCAGGTGGTGCAGCAGCACGTCCTCGAGGCGGTCCACGTTCTCGCCCGTGAGCGCCGACACCGGAACGATGTCGGCGAAGCCGACGTCCTGGTCGTAGGCGGCGATACGCGGGAGGAGCGCCGCCTTGCCTACCTGGTCCACCTTGTTCAGGGCCAGCACGCGGGGGACGCGCACCTTCCGGACAATGTCCATGAGGAAGCGATCGCCGGCGCCCGGCGGCTCCGAGGCATCCACCACGGCCACGACCACATCCGCTTCACGAAGTGTGTCCAGCGCCGCATCGACCATCCGCACGTTGAGGCGGTGCAGCGGGCGGTGAATGCCGGGCGTGTCGATGAACACCACCTCGCCGCCGGGATAGCGGCGCACGCCGATGATGCGCGTGCGCGTGGTCTGGGGCTTGTCCGAAACGATGGCGAGCTTCTGTCCCACCAGCCGGTTGAGCAGCGTGGACTTGCCCGCGTTGGGCCGGCCCACGAGCGCGACGAAGCCGCGCTTCATGCGCCGTTTCCGGCCACGGGGGCGGGCTGCTCCACGGCAGGCGAGATGCGGACCCGGGTGATGCGCCGGCGCTCGGCTTCGAGCACCTCGACCTGCAGGCCGTCCACCTCGAAGTGCTCGCCGACGGCCGGGACCCGGCCGAGCCTGGACAGGAGGAACCCGCCCACCGTCTCGAAGCCCTCGCCCTCCGGGCTCACGTGCAGCCGCTGGGTCAGCTCGTGGACGTGCGCCTTACCGCTGAAGACGAAACGCCCGGCGCCTTCGTCCACGACTGGCTCGGTTTCGACGTCATACTCGTCCCGGATCTCGCCGACGATCTCCTCTATCAGGTCCTCCAGCGTCACGAGGCCGGCCGTGCCCCCGTACTCGTCCACGACGATGGCCATCTGCAGACGGTCGCGCTGGAACTCCCGCAGGAGGTCGATGACGCGCTTGGTCTCGGGCACGAAGTTCGCTGGCCGGACGAGCGGCGTGATCGGCGCCTGCGGGTCGATCGTGGCGAGCTTCTGGATCAGGTCCTTGATGAACACGAAGCCGACAACGTTATCGAGTGTGCCCTGGAACACGGGCACGCGCGAGTACTGCTGCTCGCTGAACAGGGCCTGGAGGCCTCCAATCGTCGCTGCGGCCTCGACGGCGACGATGTCGGGCCGCGGCGTCATCACCTCGCGGACCATCGTCTCCCGGAAGTCCACCAGCGTGCGGAGCATCTCGCGTGCCTGCCCTTCCTGAAGCGGTTCAGGCTCGCCGTTGGGGCTGGTGGCCGCGGGCTCGACGGTCTCGGCGTCGGGCGTGGCGCCTGCCGACAGGCGTTCGCGGCGCCGGCTGGTGCCCACCCGGATGAGTGCCAGCGTGACCGGCGACAGGACGCGTGCCACGACGTCGAACGACGGCAGGAGGATGTCCAGCACCCGCTCGGGATCCCGCCGGACCACGATGAGGGGGACCACGTGCTCGCAGAGGACCACGAACGCAATGACCGATGCGATGAGCAGCGGGAAGCGGGCGGGATCCACCCCGATCACCCGGGCCAGCAGGGCCGTGGCCAGCACCAGGACGAGCCCCAGCAGCAGGCGTGCGGGGATGAACAGGCGCCGGGGGTCGTCGAGGTAGGGCTCCAGCCGCTCGTCACGCCCGCTCCCCTCGGCCATGATGCGCAGCGACAACTCCATCAGCGCGCTGAACGCCGCGATGATGATGCCGAGGTAGATCCCGGCGAGCCCGAGGAGGAACAGCAGGAGGGGCGTCATGATCGGCGCCGGGAACCGGTGGCCGGGAGCCGGGAGCCGGGAGGCCGCTTCGATCGCGCGATGAGGCCGTTGGGCAGGCCGCCCTTCTTCCTCAGCCGGGCCTCGGCGCGGGCCATCCGGCCGGCATCGACCTCGTGATCGTACCCGAGGAGGTGCAGGAGGCCATGGAGCGCCAGCACTCTGAACTCCACGCCCGGTGCATGCCCGTGCTCCGTCGCCTGGCGGGCCGCCACGCCCGTGGCGATCACGATGTCGCCAAGGGCCATGGCTTCGTCTTCTCGCGCCTGGTTCCCGGCTCCCGATTCCCGGTTCCCGGCGGGAAACGACAGCACGTCGGTTGCGTAGTCGTTCCCGCGGAACATCCGGTTGAGCGCGCGCATGCGGCGATCGCTCACCAGCGCCACGGTGACCTCACCGCGAGCCGAAGCCGGCGCGGTCCGGCCCAGCCACGCTGCCAGCCCTCGCGCGGCGGGTATGGGCCGGTCGGGCGTCGACAGGTTAACGCGAAGCCGAGCTCGTGTTGCCATAGGCCTCGTACGCCTTGACGATGGCCTGCACCAGCTTGTGGCGCACCACGTCGCGCTCGTCGAAGTAGACAAACGAGATGCCTTCGACCTGCCCCACCACGTTCATCGCCTCGACCAGCCCGGAGGTGCGGCCCGTGGGTAGATCGATCTGGGTGATGTCCCCGGTCACCACGGCCTTCGACCCGAATCCCAGGCGGGTGAGGAACATCTTCATCTGCTCCGTGGTGGTGTTCTGCGCCTCGTCCAGGATGACGAACGCGTCGTTCAGCGTCCGGCCGCGCATGAAGGCGATGGGCGCGACCTCCACGATGCCGCGCTCGAGCATCCGCTCGGCCTTCTCGACTTCGAGCATGTCGTAGAGCGCGTCGTACAGCGGACGGAGGTACGGATTCACCTTCTCCTGCAGGTCACCGGGCAGGAAGCCCAGCTTCTCACCGGCCTCCACGGCCGGCCTGGCCAGGATGATGCGGCTCACCTTCTTGGCCAGCAGGTAGTTCACCGCCTGGGCCATGGCCAGATACGTCTTCCCCGTGCCGGCCGGCCCGATGCCGAAGACGATGTCGTGATGGTCGATGGCTTCGAGATAGCGGCGCTGGTTGGCCGACTTGGCCATGATGCGCCGGCGGCCCGCCTGGCGGAGCTGCCCGCCCTTGAGGAAGTGCTCGCGCAGATCCACGTCCGGATCGGCCGCCACGAGCTGGGCGGCATCCTTGACCTCACGCTCCGAGAGCGCGTGCCCTTCGGCGATGAGGCCGCCAATCTGCTCGACGAACCGCGCGACCGTGCCGGTGTCGTCGGCCCCGCCCTCGACGAACAGTTCATGCCCCTGGGTGCGAATGCGGACGTTCAGCAGGCCTTCGAGGTGTCTCAGGTTGTCGTCGTAGGCCCCGAAGATCGTGGACAGGCCATCCTCGGGGACGGCAATGCGGCGAGTGGCGACGGTTCCGATCGCGATATCTCCCTTTGTTACAAAGAGTTAACGGACCTCAAGCAGCGTAGCACCCCCGCAGGCGCCCGGTCAAGCCAGCCCGCTCAGCCCTGGATCCTGATGCTCAGCTCGCGCAGCTGCCGCGGATCGACCGTCGACGGCGCGTCGCACATCAGGTCAACGGCCTGCGTCGTCTTGGGGAATGGAATGACCTCGCGGATGGACGACTCGCCGGCGAGCAGTGCGCAGATGCGATCGAGGCCGAGCGCCAGGCCGCCGTGCGGCGGCGTGCCGTACTCGAGCGATTCGAGGAAGAACCCGAAACGGTGTTTCGCGTCCTCGTCGCTCAGTCCGAGAAGACGGAAGACCGTCGCCTGCGTCTCCCGGTCGTGGATACGGATGCTCCCGCCGCCCAGCTCCCAGCCGTTCAGGATGACGTCGTAGGCCTTGGCGAGCACCGAGCCCGGATCGGACTCGAGGCGCGGTAAATCCTCCTCGCGGGGCGCCGTGAACGGGTGATTGACAGAGTCCCACCGCTTCTCGTCGGCGTTCCAGTCGAACAGCGGGAAGTCGGTCACCCACAGCAGTTCCCACCTGCCGTCCGGGATGAGCTTGGCCTGCCGCGCCACCTGCAGCCTGAGCTGCCCGAGCACCTTCGAGACGGCATCGGGTGCGCCCGAGGCCATCACCAGCAGGTCGAGCGGCGTCGCCCCCGACTGGTCGAGCACACGCCGGGTGCCGTCTTCGCCAACGGCCTTGACCGAGCACTGCACGCCGTCGGCCGTGTGCCGTGCCCACACGAGGCCGGCAGCCCCCAGCTGCTTGGCCTGCTCCACGAGGCTGTCCACTTCGCGCCGCGAGTAGCCGGACGCGCCAGGGATCACGAAGCCGCGGACCGTGCCGCCGTGCGCCACGGCCTCTCGGAAGATCCCGAAGGGCGAGCCCGCGAAGCGCGCGCCGAAGTCCTGGATCTCGAGGCCGAATCGGAGGTCCGGCTTGTCAGACCCGTACTTCGCGATGGCCTCGGCGTACGGCATGCGCCGGAAGGGCCGCGGGATCTCGACGCCGATCTCGCGGAAGCAGGCGGCCAGCGCGCCTTCGACTTCGGCGACATCAACGTCGGCTCGGTGATGGTGCCGCGCCG
>CAZLBU010000080.1:5537-10330 GCA_964557815.1 uncultured Bifidobacteriaceae bacterium
CCTTCGACGATCTCGAAGACGAGCGGCGGCGTGGCAAACGACATCTCGAGGTCCACCTGCGTGAACTCGAGCTGCCGATCCGCCCGAAGGGCCTCGTCGCGGAAGCAGCGCGCGATCTGCACGTACCGATCGAAGCCTGCGATCATCAGGATCTGCTTGAAGATTTGCGGGGATTGCGGCAGCGCGTAGAACTCGCCGGGGTGCACGCGGCTCGGCACGAGGAAGTCGCGCGCGCCCTCCGGGGTGGATTTGGTCAGGATGGGCGTCTCGATTTCGTAGAAGCCCTGCTCGTCGAAGTACTTCCGGATGGCCATCGTGATGCGGTGGCGCAGGCCGATGTTGCGCTGCAGCGTTGGCCGCCGCAGATCCAGGTACCGGTACCGGAGCCGCGTCTCTTCCGACACGTTCTGGTCCTCGGCAATCGAGAATGGCGGCGTCTTCGCCTCGTTGAGGATGCGGATTTCCGCGGCGCGGACCTCCACCTCGCCGGTTGGCACGTTCAGGTTCACCGTGTCGGGCGACCGCCGCTCCACCTCGCCCAGGATGCCGACCACGTACTCGGAGCGCAGGCGCTTGGCCCGTTCGAGCAGCGCCTCGCTGCCTTCGACGATGACCTGCGTGATGCCGTGCCGATCGCGCACGTCGATGAAGACCAGCGCGCCGAGATCGCGCACGCGGTGTACCCACCCGAGCAGCACGGCCTGCTGCCCGACGTCGCCGGGACGGAGTGCGCCACAGGTGTGGGTGCGGGACAGGGTGCCGAGTTGTTCTGCCATAGGACCAGGAGTCAGGAAGCAGGAATCAGGGATCAGGAGCTCACGGAGCGCCGGGGCTTCAGCCCCGGCGAACTAGCACGCTGCCGACTTCGACGCGCGGGACACGGTGCTGCTCGCCCGTGGCGAGGTCCTTCACGGTGACCAGGCCCGCCGCCGCCTCTTCATCGCCGACGACAGTCACGTACGGGATGGCCCGGCTCGAGGCGTACTTGAACTGCTTGCCGAGCTTGTCGGCTTCCGGGTAGACCTCGACGCGCAGCCCTGCCGATCGTAACTCGGCCGCGAGCCGGAGCGCATCCGGAACCGCATCGAGATTCCAGATGGTCACCATGACATCCGCGGGGGCCTTCCCGAGGTTGCCCGGGAACATGCCGCGCTCCCCCATCACCACCAGGATGCGCTCGAGCCCCAGCGAGATGCCGCAGGCCGGCACCTCGGAGCCGAGGAACATGCCGATCAGGTTGTCGTAGCGCCCGCCGCCGCCGAGGCTTCCCGCCAGGTCCGGGACCGCAATCTCGAAGATGGCGCCCGTGTAGTACGAAAGGCCGCGCGCCAGGGACGGGTCGAGCCGCAAATGGGCGCCGGTGCCGCCCGGGCCCAGCAGCTGCACGACATCCCGGAGCTCGGCCAGGGCGTCGGGACGTGCCCCGCCCAGCAGCGCCTTCAGCCGATCCAGGACGTCGCGATTGAACGCCGTTGGATCGTCCTTCGCGGTCCCTTGCGCGGCTGCCACGGAGGAGAAGAACTCCAGGAGCATGCCGGCGCCGGCCTCCGGCACGCCGCGCTCCGCCAGTTCGGCAGCCACGCCGTCGCGACCGACCTTGTCCAGTTTGTCGAGCGCCACCAGCGCCTCGCCCTGGAGCGGCCCGGGAACGCCCGCGGCGTCCAGCATGCCCGCGAGCACGCCCCGGTGATTCAGGCGAAGCGTGTACGCGGTGAACCCGAGGCGCGACAGCACGTCGCCGGCCGCCGACAGCAGCTCGGCCTCCACGACCATCGATCGCGACCCGATGGCATCCACGTCGCACTGGTAGAACTCGCGGAACCGTCCCTTCTGCGGACGGTCGGCCCGCCACACGGGCTGCACCTGGTAGCGCTTGAAGAACTTCGGCAGCTTCGCGCGGTACTCGGCCACCACGCGCGCGAGGGGCACGGTGAGGTCGTAGCGAAGCGCCAGGTCCGCCTGCCCGGTCTCGGCGCCTTCGCCGCGCTTCAGGATCTTGAAGATCAGCCGATCGCCTTCCTCGCCGTACTTCCCGAGCAGCGTCTCGATGTTCTCGACCGCCGGCGTCTCGAGCGGCTCGAAACCGTACTGCTGGTAGACGTCGGCGATGACGCCGATGACGTACTGCCGGCGGCGAACATCCTCGGGGAGGAAGTCGCGCATGCCGCGCGCGGGATTGGTGTTCATCTCGAGCCTAGGCCGTCCCTTCGTCCCGGGAGCCGATCCGGCGGCCCGACATCGGGTCGGCATCCGAGCCCGGCGCCGGAGCACCGGCATAGTCCAGCCGGTAGGCCACGTAGTTGTCCGCGTACCAGCGGATCTCCGCGACCTCGTCGTCGGTCAGCTCGCGCCTGACCTTCCCCGGCCGGCCCATGACCAGCGACCGCGGAGGGATCCGGGTGCCTTCGGTCAGCAGCGTTCCGGCCGCGACGATCGAGTCGTGCCCCACGTGGACGCCGTTGAGCAGCACGGCGGCCATGCCGATGAGCACGCGGTCCTCGATGGTCACGCCGTGGACCACGGCCGAGTGGCCGATGGTCACCTCGTCGCCGATGACCGTCGGGTGCGTGTCCCGCATGACGTGCACCATCGTCAGGTCCTGGACGTTGCTGCGGCGCCCGATCCGGATGCGGTTGACGTCCCCGCGGATCACGACGTTCATCCAGACGGATGACTCGGGGCCGATGACCACGTCGCCAATCACCTGCGCGCTCTCGTCCACGTAGGCGCTCGGATCGATGGCCGGCGCGAGGTTCTTGAATCGGCGGATCACCCAATCACCCGATCACTCAATCGCCCAAATCCTGAATGCCCCGATGACGCCATCGCTCAATCACCAATGAATCGCCAATCGTCAATCGGCAATCGCCAATGAACGCGACTCAAATCCTGGGCAGCGTCACGCCGCGCTGCGCCTGGTACTTGCCCTGCTTGTCGCGGTACGACACCTCGCAGGACTCGTCGCTCTGGAAGAAGAGCACCTGTGCGATGCCCTCGTTGGCGTAAATCTTTGCGGGCAGCGGCGTCGTGTTCGAGATCTCGATGGTGACGTGCCCCTCCCATTCGGGCTCGAAGGGCGTGACGTTCACGATGATGCCGCAGCGCGCGTAGGTGGACTTGCCGAGGCACACGGTGAGCACGTCGCGCGGGATGCGGAAATACTCGATGGTCCGCGCCAGCGCGAAGGAGTTCGGCGGAACGATGCACGTGTCGCCCTTCATGTCCACGAAGGACTTCGGGTCGAACTTCTTGGGGTCCACCACCGTGCTGAACAGGTTGGTGAAGACCTTGAACTCGTCCGCCACGCGGATGTCGTAGCCGTAGGACGACAGCCCGTACGACACCACGCCCTGGCGCACCTGGCGATCCTCGAACGGCTCGATCATGCCGTGCTCGAGGGCCATCTTCCGAATCCAGCGGTCCGCTTTTATGGCCATAGGTGTCACGCGCTGCCGGGCGGCTGTCGACTCCCGACTCTCGCGGCAGGTTCCCTACCGCAACTCCATGCCGCGGAAGAAGTAGCCGAGCTCGAACGCCGCGGTCTCCGGCGCGTCGGAGCCGTGCGTGGCATTGTTGTCAATGGAGGCGCCGAAGTCCTTGCGGAGCGTGCCAGGAGCCGCCTTTGCCGGGTCGGTGGCGCCCATCAGGTCCCGCCACCGCTTGATGGCGTCCGGCGCCTCGAGGCACATCACGATGCAGGGGCCGGAGGACATGAAGTCGGTGAGGCCCCCGAAGAAGGGCTTCTCGCGGTGCACGTGGTAGAAACCCTCGGCCTCCGCCTTCGACATGTGGATCATCCGCATGGCGCGGAGGGTGAACCCCGCACTCTCGATGCGGGTGAGAATCTGGCCGGCGGCCTGCTTGCGGACGGCGTCCGGCTTGATGATGGCGAATGTGCGCTGCATAAACACCTGATTATAGCGGAGGTTTCCGGGGGCACACCGGGTAGCACCCCAGGACGCGCACCGACTGCGTCGTCGAGGCCAGGCCGGCGAGCGCGGCCTGCATGCGCGGCTCGGCCAGGTGCCCTTCCACGTCCACGTAGAACACGTACTCCCACGCCATGCCGGGCCGCGGCCGCGACTCGAGCTTGGTGAGGTTCAGCGCCTCGTCGGCCAGCACGTTCAGGCACCGGACCAGCGCCCCCCGCTCGTGTCGTGTCCCGAACACCAGCGACACCTTGGCCTCGACCAGCGGATCGCACTCGAGCGGCGTCGCCGACACGACCACGAACCGCGTCAGGTTCACCGCCTGGTTCGCGATGTCACGCCGGAGCACCATGAGGCCGAATCGCTCGCCCGCGTCCTCGCTGGCGATGGCGCCCTGGTGGACGTCAGCCAGCTCCGCCACGCGGGCGGCCGCCAGCGCGGTGTTGGCCGCGGCCTCCGGCTCGGCCTGCTTCAACTCCGCCAGGAACTCGCTGCACTGCGCCAGGGCCTGCGGGTGCGAGTGGACGCGGCGCAGCCCGTCCACCGTCGCCCCGGGCAGCCCGAGGAGGCAGTGCTCGATCTCCACGATCTCCTCCCCGACGATGGACAGGTTCATCCGGAAGAGGAGGTCGTAGACCTCGTAGACCGACCCCGCGGTACTGTTCTCGATCGGCAGCACCGCCCGCTGGACATGGCCCTCCTGCACGGCCTCCAGGGTCTCGCGGAATGAGCGATAGGCCTTGAAGAGCACCGGCCGCCGGGTGACCCCGAAATGCTGCCGGGCGGCCTGGTGTCCATAGGCGCCCTCGGTGCCCTGGAACGCCACCACGAGCGGGCGGTCATCGCTCTCCGGCTGGTGCAGCC
>CAZLBU010000081.1:0-4490 GCA_964557815.1 uncultured Bifidobacteriaceae bacterium
AGGCCGCAGAGGCCGCAGAGGCCGCAGAGGCCGCAGAGGCCGCAGAGGCCGCAGAAGCCGCAGATGCCGCAGAAGCCGCAGAGGCCGCAGAGGCCGCAGAAGCCACACAGGCTGCGGCCAGGGCAGAGCGGCCACGCCCGGGCCGGCCTCGCCTGATGGGGTGGGACGAGGTCACCAGCTGGGAGCGGCAGGCGGTTCGCGCGATCGCGTCCGACGCGCGCGTGCCGGGTCCACCCGACCTGGCGCTTTTCGCGCACGCACGGGACGCGGTGCCCGCAGCGCTCGCGTGGCCCGACGCGCCGCGGGACGTGGACGAAGCCTGGGCCCGCTGGGTAGCGCCGGTTTGGCACAAGTGGGCCCCTGTCGTGGGCCGCTACCTGGCCGCCAAGGTGCACGCGTCATGGGCGATGTACCTGGGTGACGGGCCCCGGGACGTTCTCCGCGGCGTGGACATCGCGCGAAGCGTGCTGCAGGTCGAAGCCGCTCGCCTGTGCGCGCGCGCCGCGCACCCGCTCGATCGGACCCTGCTCGAGTCCGCGATTCGACAGAGCGACCTGCTCCTGGTGCACTACGCCGACCCCGCGCGCCTCGTGCGTCGCTGAACCGCCCCTCGCCCTCTGCGTGCACCAGGGCATCGGAGCGCAGGCCGGCCTCTTGACTCCCGACTGCTGTCTCTCGTCTCTCGACTCCCGACTCCCGTATGATCTCCCCATGCCCCCACGCATCGCCGTTCTCTCCGCCCTGGTCCTCTCCGGCACCATCGCCATCGTGGTGCAGACCGGCGCCGCCCAGCGGCCGAAGCCCCCCGGCGCCGAGTTCAGCGGCGCGGCGTTCCGGTTCAACAAGGTCCAGGAGGGCGTCTACCACGCCGTCGGCACCGGCGCCATCTCCGTCGGGTGCAACGCGTCGATCATCGTGAACGACGAGGACGTGCTCATCGTGGACTCGCACAGCACGCCCGCGGCGGCGTGGGCCCTCGCCGAGCAGGTGAAGACCATCACCGACAAGCCGATTCGCTACGTGATCAACACGCACTTCCACTGGGACCACGCGCACGGGAACCAGGTCTACGGGCCCGGTGTGGAGATCATCGGCCACGAGTTCACGCGCCGCATGCTCGTCTCGGGCGAATCGATGCGCGGCCGTTCCTACGACATGTTCATCGGGGCCATCCCGTCCCAGATTGCCGAGCTGCGCAAGCAGGTGGACGCGATGGCCGACGCCGACGCGAAGCGGAAGCTGACCGATCAGCTGAGAGTGCAGGAGCAGTACCAGCTCGCGACGGCCAGCGTGAAGCCCCAGCCGCCCACCGTGACGCTCACCGATTCGTTGACCCTGCACCGCGGCGGCCGCGAGATCCGGCTTCTCTTCCTCGGCCGCGGCCACACGGGCGGCGACGTGGTCGTGTACCTGCCGAAGGAGCGGGTCGTGGCGACGGGCGACCTGCTGGGCGCGGGCCCGTCCTATCTGGGCGACGCCTACGTCACTGAATGGGTCGAGACGCTCGATCGCCTGCGCGCGCTCGAGTTCGACTGGGTGCTGCCGGGCCACGGGGACGCCTTCCAGGGCAAGGCGAAGATCGACCACTTCCAGGCGTACTTGAAGGACTTCTGGCAGCAGGCGAAGCGGCTGCACGACGAGGGCCTGAGCGCCGAGGAGGCCGCGCGCCGCGTCGACCTTCGCTCGCATGCCGCGAATTACCCGACCATCCGCGACGTGGGCATCCTGAACCACGGCGTCTACCGCGCCTACGACCAGATCGAGGGACGGGTACCGTAGGGGCGCGCGTCGCGCGTGGGCCTCTGGTGGGCGGCGCCTTGCGCCGCAGGCGGGCCTTCGGCCCGTGGGAATCACCGAAGTCCTGGTGAACGTAGAGAGGGAGCGCATCGGTGAAGGTCGCCACTTGGAACGTCAACGGTGTCCGCGCGCGGCAGGGGGAGCTGCTCGCGTGGCTGGCCGCGGAGCGCCCGGACGTCGTGTGCCTGCAGGAAATCAAAGCCTCCCTCGACCAGCTGCCGTTCGAGCTGCGGGACGTGGACGGCTACTGGGCGTTCTGGCACGGGCAGAAGGGCTACTCCGGGGTGGGGCTCCTCGTCTCGAAGACCCTGGCCGTGGCCGAGCCGTCGGTGGAACACCCGGCGTTCGACTTCGAGCAGCGGATCGCGACGCTCGACCTGCTCGTGGGCGCGTCGCCCATCACCGTCGCGTCGGTCTACGTCCCGAACGGCGGCAAGGATTACGACGCGAAGCTGCGCTTTCTTTCGGCGCTCGATACCTGGGCAGAGGACGCGTCCCGCGACGAGCGGCGCCTGATTGTCTGCGGCGACTTGAATGTGGCCCGGACGGAGCGGGACATCCACCCCAAGGAGCGGAAGCCGAACCAGATTGGCGCCCGCCCGGACGAGCGGGCGGCGCTCGAGCGGGTGCTGTCGCGCGGGCTCGTGGACGTGGGCCGCACCCTTGATCCCGACAACGACCACCTGTTCACCTGGTGGGCGCCTTGGCGCAACCTGAAGCAGCGCAACATCGGCTGGCGCATCGACTACGTCCTCGCCTCCGCCTCGCTGGCGGCCGGCGCGACCTCGGCCGTCGTGCAGCGCGAGGTGGGGACGAGCGACCACGGTCCCGTGGTCGTCACCTTCGGTGACAGGAAGTGAGAAGGCAGAAGGCAGAAGGCAGAAGGCAGAGTGAAGGTCCCTGACGGGGGTCACCGCCAGTTGACCAGCAGCGTGGCGGGCGAGGCGGCGATGGGCGCCGCGGGCAGGTTCAGGAGGAACCGCTGGCCATCGGGCGTCACGTCGAACGTTCTGAGGTCCGCTCTCGTATCAAACAATGTGGACGTCGCAGCCGCGGCGTTCAGTCCCCTTCCTAATGCCGGCGTGGCAACGTGGATCGCCGATCCGCGTCGGAAGAACACCTCGCGGCCGTCGCGACTCCATCGTGGATCGCTGCCCCCTCCGCTCGTCACTCGCTCGCGCGTGCCGGGCCCAGGGGAGCGGTCCCGTAACGGCTCCACGTAAATCTCGAATCGTCCAGACTCGTCCGACGCGTACGCCAGCCAGCGGCCGTCCGGCGAGATCACCCCCTGCACGTCCGCGAAGGGAGTCTCCACCACCGCGCGCAGCTCGCCCTCGCCCCTTACCGGCACGATCCACAGGTCCTCGCGCGTCGCGGTCATCGTCCGGGAGACGACGACGGAGGCGCCATCCGGAGTCCAGTCCGTGACGCGCACCGGCTCGTCGAACCGGCGGATGGTCTCGGCCGACAGCACCGCCCCGGCGCCGCGCACCGTGAGCGCGCGCCCCGCCGAAATCCACGCTACGCGCAGGCCGTCGGGTGACCACGCCGGCGCCTCGTCCGCGTCAATGGAGAGCGACACGCGCGTCGGCATGAGGCTCGCGCCGTCGTAGAGCACCACGTCGAGCGTACGCAGCAGCGGCTCGAGCACCGTGGCCACGACACGGCGGCCGTCCGGCGCGATACGAACGGACCACAGATCGCCCGGTGAGCCCAGCGTGCCCGCGGGCTCGCCGTTCCGGGTGACCCAGGCGAGCTGGCGCAGCGACGACACCGGAGGGCTGTAGATGAGCACGTCCGCGGCCGCCGCGGCCAGCAGCTGCCCGTGCGGCGTCTGCCCGACGCTGACGCCCAGCACCGTCGCCCGCCCGGTGAGCCGGCGCTCGCCCACGTCGAGCGCTTGAGCAACCAGTGCGCCGTCGTTCGAAAACACCAGGTGGTCGGCCACGACTATCCCGTGCGAGGCCGTGCCCACCAGCCGCTCGCGCCGCGAGGAGTCGCCGAGCGACGTGAGCCACACCCCCTGCCTGGCCTGGGCCTCGGCCCTGGCGCGCACGAAGAAGATGAGATGCTCCCCATCGGGCAGGAACACGGGGAAGGCGTGCCCCAGCTCGCCGGCAGCCGTGTCCGGAGCCGTCAGCGCCCGCGTCTCGCCGCTGGCTGTCCTGATTGTCAGGCCGACGTTGGCCCCTGCCGCAAAGACGAGGTCGCCCCGCGCGTTCCACGATGCCCCTCGCGGCATCTCGGCAGCGGCCAGCTCGCCGACGGACGCGCCTTCGAGCGTGAACGAGCGAATGGCGCCAGCGGAGAAGAACCCGATGCGTGCACCGTCCGCCGACCAGAAGGGCAGCGTCGCCGCGTCCGTCCCCGGCAGCGGCGTGGTCGAGCCGGTCCTGAGGTCCTGCAGCCACAACTGGACGGCGCCGTCGCGCGTGCCGGGGAACACCACCCGCCGGCCGTCCGGGGCGAGCGCCAGTCCAAACGGGAAGTCGGGCCCTGCGCCGGGCTGCACGTCGGGCGGAGCGGCCCAGGTGGCACGCAGCGGAGCTGGCGGGGGAGGCGGCGCCTCCCGCAGGTGGCGCACGGCCGGCACGGCCAGGGCCGCGAGCATCGCCGCCAGCGCGAGCGCCACCCAGGCCAGCCAGCGGCCCGAGGGCCGTGATCTATACTCGTCGCTCACGCACGATCCAGGA
>CAZLBU010000081.1:4500-7381 GCA_964557815.1 uncultured Bifidobacteriaceae bacterium
TCGTTCCATTGCCCTGGTTGCCACGATGGTCGTGGCCAGCCTGCCCGGCGCCGCGGTTGCGCTCGCGCAGGAGGCCCCGACGCGCCGTCCGGATGTCATCTACGTGCCCACCCCCGAGGCCGTCGTCGAAGCCATGCTGCAGGTCGCCAACGTTGGCAAGAACGACATCGTGTACGACCTCGGCTGTGGCGACGGCCGCATTCCCGTGACCGCCGCGAAGAAATACGGCGCGCGCGGGGTCGGCATCGACATCGATCCCCAGCGTATCAAGGAAGCGAACGAGAACGTCGCCAAGAACAACGTCGGCGACCGGGTGAAGATCGTCCAGGGCGACCTGTTCGAGCAGGACCTGAGCCAGGCCACCGTGGTCACGCTCTACCTGCTGCCCTCGCTGAACGTGAAGCTGATGCCCAAGCTGATGAAGGAGCTGAAGCCGGGCACCCGCATCGTCTCGCACGCCTTCGACATGGGCGACTGGAAGCCGGAGAAGGAGCTGGACGTCGAGGGCCGGAAGGTTTACTACTGGACTATCCCGAAACGCTAGCTGACTGACGCATGTCCATTGGTGATTGACGATTGCTGATTGAGCGATTCACTGATGATTGAGTGATTGGGCATTGGTCATTGGATTGTGCGATTCGGTGATTGAGCGATTGTGTGATTTCGGCTGCTGGTAACGCTGGAGCGCAACAACCCGCGCCCCGGCGGTCGCTGGACAGGAATCCCGAATCCCGCAATGCCCCAATCGCTCAATGCCCCAATCGCTCAATGCGCCAATCCCAATGCGCAATGCCCAATCGCTCAATCATCAGTGAATCGCTCAATCGCCAATCGGCAATCACCAATGGGCGCTATGCACCAGCCCTGCCCTCCAGGAGCGCCTCGGTGTTCAGCGTCTGCGGCCCGTTCTCGGTGCACACCGCGTAACGGGACTGGTACATCGACACCCCCGCGTACTCCCCCTTCTTGTTGACAATGTAGAAGCTCAGGCCGAAGTTGGGAAGGCCGCGCGCGTTCAGGAGGCGCTTCTCGACCGTGTTCTGCTGCACGCGCCGGAGGGCCTCCATGCCGGCGTCCTTCGGCGATTTGCCCATGCGCATCTGCTCGACGATGAGGAACGAGCAGAGGTTGTAGAGATTGGCCTCGCCGCGGCCCGTGGACCCGGCGGCGCCCACGTCGCCGTCCACGTAGAGCCCCGCGCCCAGGATGGGGGAATCGCCCACGCGGCCGGGAATCTTCCACGCGAGACCGCTGGTCGTCGTGACGCCGCACACCTCGCCCTTGTTGTTGACGCCGTCGCAGTTGATGGTCCCCCAGAAGTGGTCCGGGTCGATCAGGCCGTCGCGCACCATGCCCAGGCCGGCCATCATCATCGCGTCGCCACGCTTCTTCGGATCGAGGTAGTGCTCCGGGTCGATCCGGCGCTTCCACTCCAGCCACAGCCCGCGCGACTTCTCGGTGTTCAGGTCGTCCTCGATCTTGAAGCCCATGTTGCGCGCGAAATCCTGCGCGCCCTTGCCGACGAGCAGGTGATGGTCGGTGCTCTCGAGCACGGCCTTCGCGACCAGGGAGGGCGTCCGCACGCCCTCGAGGCCGGCCACGCCGCCGGCCCGCTTCGTCGGCCCGTGCATGCAGCAGGAGTCGAGCTGGACCACCCCGTCCGCGTTCGGCAGGCCGCCATAGCCCACGCTGGTGTCGGCCGGGTCGAGCTCGCACAGGTTGACGCCCGCGACGAGCGCGTCGAGCACGTCCGAGCCCTTCGTGATCATGTCGAAGGCCACCTGGACGCCGGTCTTCGTCCCGCCGTTCTTGTACACGTTGCCGTTGTCCGACGAGATGACCACGGGCTTCACCCCGGTCTGGACGGCGGGGGCCTTCCCGAAAAGCGTGGCCGGGGTGGCCAGCGCCACCCCCGCGGCGGTGCTGGTCTGGACGAACTGGCGGCGGGTGAGCGTCTGGGACATGCCGAGGACCTCCTGAACGGGCGGCATCCTACCAGAGTTCCCGGCCCGCGGCCCGGCGGCAATATTTTCGTGAGGGAATGGAATTCCGTTTGACGCTTCCGTCTAGTGAGAGAGGAGGCAGCATCGTGCAACGCGCCATCATCGGTGGACAGCCAGGGCGCCTCATCATCTGGGGTGAAAGTCAGCCGGACTGACGACTTGTCCGCCGGTCCGTGGCGGATAATGGGCTCGTGACCGTTCATAGGGCACGCACCCCATTCGTGCGCCTCGCGCTCTGGACAACCGCCATCACCTATTTGCTCATCCTCGTGGGTGGGCTCGTCCGCGCCTCAGGCGCCGGTCTGGGCTGCCCGGACTGGCCGCGGTGCTTCGGTTCCTGGTTCCCTCCGGCATCCGCCGCGGCGCTTCCGCCCGAGTTCGACCCATCGCAGTTCAACCCGACGCTGATGTGGACGGAGTACCTCAACCGCCTGCTCGGTGTGACCACCGGCTTTGCCATCCTCGCGACGACGATTTCGGCGTGGCGGCATCACCGGCGGGATTCCCATATCCTCTGGCCGACGGTCATCGCCCTGCTGCTCACGGCCTACGAGGGCTGGCTGGGCGGTCGCGTCGTCGCGCACGAGTTGGCGCCCTGGATCGTCACCGCGCACCTCGTCGTCGCCATCGTCATCGTCCTGCTGCTGCTCTACGCGACCGTCTATGCCATCTACCGACGGCCCGTGCTGGCCCTGGCGGGTCGACCGGGTGCGGGCGTCGGCGAGGACGTCGAGCGGACGCCGCGCACGACGCTGCTCGCCACCATCGTCATCATGATTGTCGTGACGCTGGGCCAGGTTGCCATCGGCACGCAGGTGCGCGGGAACATCGACGACGCGCTGGACCACGGCGTGGCGCGGGAGGCCGCGCTGGCCACG
>CAZLBU010000081.1:7391-10318 GCA_964557815.1 uncultured Bifidobacteriaceae bacterium
ACGGCGTGCACCGCACGGCCGCGCTGGCGGTCATGTCGCTGGCGATGATCGCGCTGCTCGTGGCGTGGTCGAAGCACCCGCGCGAGAAAGTCATCCTCCAATGGACGTACGCCGTGGTCGGGTTGGCGGCGCTGCAGGTCGTGATCGGTGGCATCATGGCGTTCGTGTCGCTGGCGCCCGCGGCGCAGGTGCTGCACCTGACGGTCGCGAGCCTGTTGATGGGGGCGCAGATGGTACAGTTGCTCGTCACGTGGTGGGAGTAGGCACGGACGTTCAAAGCACGGACGTTCGACGCACGAAGGAGAGGCGCATGACCCGGCTCCGGCGGTTCGTCATCACCGGCGCGTCCCTTGTGTTCCTGGCGGCCTGTTCGTCGCAGGAGCCGGCGCTGGCGCCGGCGGCCGACACGGCTGCGCACCCGGAGCACGCGGCCGACGCGGCCGCGCCCGCGCCGCGGACGACACTGATCGGCAATCTCGGCAAGTACGCCCGCGCCATCACCACCACGAGCGCCGAGGCCCAGCAGTTCTTCGACGAGGGGCTCACGCTGCTCTACGGCTTCAACCACGACGAGGCGTTCCGCTCGTTCGCGCGTGCCGCGGCGCTGGACGATCGGGCGCCGATGCCGCACTGGGGCATGGCGCTTGCGCTTGGCCGCAACATCAACGACCCGGCGCCAGCCGAGCGCGTGGCGAAGGCGTACACGCACCTGGCGGCCGCCCAGGCGCGCGCAGCCAACGGCAGCGCGGTCGAGCAGGAGCTGATCGCGGCGCTCGCGAAGCGGTACGTCGCCAGTCCTGCCGGGGACCAGGCTCCACGCGAGCAGGCCTACTCGGACGCCATGGGCGAGATTGCCGCGCGGCACCCCGAGGACGCGGACGTGAACACGCTGTATGCCGAGAGCCTGATGAACCTGAGGCCGTGGCGGCTGTACGACGCCGACGGCAAGCCGGCGCCAGGCACGGACAGGATCGTCGCGACGCTCGAACGCGTGCTCGCCCAGCATCCCGAACACCCGGGGGCGAACCACTACTACATCCACGCCGTGGAGGCGTCGAAGACGCCGGCGCGCGCGAATGAATCCGCGAAGCGCCTGGAGACGCTGGTGCCGGGCGCAGGCCACCTGGTCCACATGCCGGCGCACATCTACATCCGTACCGGGCAGTACGCGCGCTCCGCGAAGAGCAATGCCGACGCCGCGCGCGTGGACGAGGGGTACTTCAAGGTGGCCGGCCAGCAGGGGATGTACCCGGCGATGTACTACGGCCACAACCTGCAGTTCGAGTCGGCCGCCGCGATGTTCGCGGGCAGCTTTGCCCAGGCGCGCCGTGCTGCCCGGCGCACGGTGGAACTCCTCGAACCGATGGCAGACATGTCGCCGATGCTCGAGCCGTACGCCCTGCAGGAGGGCTGGGTCCTGTTGCGCTTCGGCCGCTGGGCCGACGCGCTGCAGGTGAAGGCGCCTCCGGCCACGCGCACCGTGCAGGCGGCGCTGTACCACTACATCCGCGGGGCGGCGCTGGCGGGGCAGGGGAAGGTGGACGAGGCCGTGCGCGAGCAGCAGGCGATGGCCGAGGCCACGAAAAAGGTGCCCGAGGACCTGATGATCAGCATGACGAATCCCGGCCGCGCGATCCTCGCGTTGGCCGATGCCGATCTCGCCGGGCGCATCGCGTCGGCGCGGGGCGACCACGCTGCGGCCGTGGCCGCGTTCACCCGCGCGGTGGCGGCGGAGGACACGCTGGGCTACAACGAGCCGCCGGACTGGCTGCTGCCCACCCGCGAGCGGCTCGGCGTGGAACTGCTCGCCGCCGGCCGGCCCGATCAGGCCGAGAAGGCGTTTCGCGCGGATCTCGACCGCAACGTCGGCAACCCGCGGTCGTTGTACGGCGTGTGGAAGAGCCTCGAGGCCCAGAAGAAAGGCGACGTGAACGGCGCGCGCACAGCGTTCGAGGAGGCGTGGGCCGCTGCCGATGTGACGCTGGGCCCCGACCTGCTCGGCACCCCGCGCTGAGCGGCCGGGACCGCTGCGCGCCGGGCGTGGCCGGGACTGAAGTCCCGGCCCTCCGTACCGCGACCCGTACGGAGCGCCGGGACTTCAGCCCCGGCGACACGCCTCTACTCGTTTCATGACTCTCTTCCTCGCCTACCTCGCCGTCACGGCCATCTTCGTCCTCACACCGGGATCGACGACGGCCGTTGTCGTCAAGAACACGCTGCAGGGCGGTCACCGCGCCGGGCTCGCCGCCGCGCTGGGGGCGGCGCTCGCCAACTCCACGCACGCCACGCTGGCGGGCCTCGGCCTCTGGGTGCTCGTCGGCCGATGGCCAGCCGCGCTCGACACGATTCGCCTCGGTGGTGCCGCGTACCTGGCGTGGCTGGGCCTGAAGAGCCTTGCGCGCGTGTGGCCTCACCGCGTCGCGGCGCCGGCGCGTGGGACGGGCGGCACCGCCGGGGCGATCGACCATCACCCGAGCTTCATCGAGGGCCTGACGCTGAACCTGCTGAACCCCGCCGTCATCAGCTTCTACGTTGCCGTCGTGCCGACGTTCGTGCCCGAGCCGCCGCCGCGCTTCTACTTCGCGGCGCTCGCCTCCGCGCACGTCTCCATGGCCCTCGCCTGCCACTCGGCGTGGGCCACGGCGTTTCACGTGCTGCGCCGCATGTTCGCGCGCCCCCCCGTGCGCATCGGTTTCGAGCTCGCAACGGCCGCTGCCCTCCTCTGGCTCGCCGCCCGGGTGGTGGGCCGCTTGTGATGCCAGGAGGGCCCACGACCCAGGCCCCCAAGACCTCAAGACCACCCATTACACTTGAAGGATGCTTGCTGACGTCCAGCAAGCCATCGAAGCTCTGCCGCTGGACGAGCCGCTGATCGTGCTCGCCGACTTCGATGGCACCCTTGCGGAGTTCCACCCCAACCCGGCTGC
>CAZLBU010000082.1:0-4487 GCA_964557815.1 uncultured Bifidobacteriaceae bacterium
AACCGCCGGCCGCTACAGGGCCTCATCGGCAACGGGCGCTGGACCGGCGTGCCGCTGAAGACCGTGCTCGACAAGGCCGGGCTCAAGGCCGAGGCGCGCGAGATCGTGTTCTTCGGCGCCGACAAGGGCCCGGAGGAAGTGGAGTTCCGCGCGCAGAAGTTCAACGTCGAGCAGCAGTACGGCCGCAGCATGCCGCGTGACAAGGCACTCACCAGCGAGGCGTTCCTGGCGTACGCCCTCAACGGGCAGCCGCTCACCCGCCACCAGGGGTCGCCCCTCCGCCTCATCGTCCCGGGCTGGTACGGCGCGCCGAACGTGAAGTGGCTCGCCGAGATCCACGCGCAGGAGGATCAGTACCTGGGCAAGTTCCAGGCGCGCTGGTACCGGACGCTCAAGGGCGAGATGATCAACGGCGAGATGAAGTGGGTCGAATCCGCCATCACCCACCTGCAGCTGAAGTCGTTCGTCGCGCGCGTGACGAAGGCGGGAAGCTCGCACAAGGTGCTGGCCGTCGTCCTGAACGACGGCACGCCGATCAAGTCGGTGGAGCTCAAGGTCGACGATGGGCCCTGGCAGTCGATGACGGCCGACCCGTCGACGAAGGCCAGATACGGGTGGAAGTTCTACAACTACACCTGGAACGGCGCCGCACCCGGCGAGCACACGCTGGTGTCGCGCGTCACCGACGCCACCGGCCGGGTGCAGCCCACCGAGCAGGAGCTCGAGAACAAGAAGACGTTCCTCGAGGACAACTCGCAGCACCCGCGCAAGGTGACTGTTTAATGCCCATTGGCGATTGCTGATTGTTGATTGAGCGATTCATTGAGTGATTGGCGATCGGCGCATTGCGCATTCGATTGCGCAATCGCCGGTTGCGGCAATGCCGCAATCCGATTGCAGCAATGCGGCAACCCCCCGATCGCCCAATGAATTGCTCAATCATCAATCGGCAATCGTCAATGGACGACCCGGCCTCGCGCGGCTAGCCGAGCCGCTTCGACGAGCGCAGGGTGGCGAGGCCGAGCACCACGGCCCCCCAGGCGAAGAGCGCCAGCGCCTGCGGCCACAGCGTCTCCAGTCCCACGCCCTTCAGGAAGATGCCCCGCACGATCACCAGGAAGTACCGGAGCGGAATCAGGTACGTCGCCGGCTGGATCCACTCCGGCATGTTCTCAATGGGGAACACGAAGCCGGACAGGTAGATCATCGGCATCATGAAGAAGAACGTCGTCGTCAGCATCGCCTGCTGCTGGGTGCTCGAGATGCTGGAGACGAAGAGGCCGAGACCCAGCGTGCACATCAGGTAGACGAGGCTCATGCCGAAGAGCAGGGCGATGCTCCCGCGCATCGGGATCTCGAACCAGAAGAGCGCCACCACCAGCACGAGGACCACGTCGATGATGCCGATGAACGCGTAGGGCAGCAGCTTGCCCGTGATGAGCTCCCATCGCGCGAGCGGCGTGACGTTCAGCTGCTCCAGCGTCCCGACCTCTTTCTCGCGCACGATCGCCATCGCGGAGAGGTTCGTCGTCACCACGAGCAGCAGCAGCGCGACGATGCCCGGGATCATGAAGTCGCGGCTCTCGAGCCGCGGGTTGAACCAGACGCGAATCTCCACCGACACCGGCGGCACGATGGCGCCGCCGCTTGCCGCCGCCAGCTCCTGCGCGTATCCCGCGACGAGCGCGCGAGCGTACCCCATCGCCACGTTCGTGGAGTTGGCGTCGGTGCCGTCGGCCACGACCTGCAGCGTGACGGGACGCCGCGCCCGCACGCGCTGCCCGTACTCGGGCGGGATGGTGAGGGCCATCCACGCGTCACCCCGATCGAGCCACCGGTCAATCTCGTTCGTGGACGCCAGCAGGCCCACCAGCTTGAAGTTCTCGGAGGCCTGGAATCGATCGATGAGCGTGCGGCTCTCGGCCGAACGGTCCGCGTCGACGACCACGGTGGGCACGTCCTTCACGTCCGTGGTGACGGCGTAGCCGAGCACGCCCAGCTGGACGATGGGCGCGAGGATCACGATGCCGAACAGGCGCGGATCCTGCCGCAGCTCCAGCAGCTCCTTGCGCATGAGGTGCAGCACGCGCCTCATGACCACTCCCTCCTGAGCCGCAGGGAAGCCAGTCCCAGGGCCACGGCCGCGAAGATGGCCAGCGCAACGAGCTGCTCCCAGAAGGCCCCTGCGCCGGCCCCCTTCAGGACGATGGCCCGGAGCGCCACCAGGAAGTAGCGCGCGGGCACGATGTGGCTGATCACCTGGATGGGCCCCGGCATGCTGGTCAGCGGGAACACGAATCCCGACAGGATGAACGTGGGCAGGAACGACGATAGCAACGCCACCTGGAAGGCCAGCTGCTGCGAGCTGGCCATCGTCGAGATGAGCAGCCCCTGCGCCTGCGCGCCGACGAGGAACAGCAGGATGGAGCCCCACAGCAGCGGCACCGAGCCGCGCATCGGCAGGTCGAACAGGATCCGCGCCGTGAAGAGGATGAGGAGCGCCGCGACGAACGAGAGCGCCAGATACGGAAGCGTCTTGCCCAGGATGAACGCCACCGGGCCAATGGGCGACATCCGGATCTGTTCCATCGTTCCCCGTTCCTTCTCGCGGACCACGGAGAGGGCGGTGGACACCACGGCGGTGATCATCGCGATGAATGCGATGAGGCCCGGCACCAGGAACAGCGTGCTGCTCAGCTGCGGGTTGTACCAGATGCGCGGCTCGAGCGTCACCGGGGAAGCCGGCACGCCGGCGCCGCCAGTCGCGCGCGCGCGCACGAGCACGTCGGCGGAGAACTCCGCCACGATGGCCTGGGCATAGCCCATCACGGTTGAGGCCGTGTTCGCGTTGTCGCCGTCGATGATCACCTGCACGGTCGTCGGCCGGCGATTGGTGACGTCCTCCTCGAATCGCGCCGGGACGACCAGCAGCGCCCGGGCCTCGTTGCGGTTCACGAGGGCGTTCACCTCGGAGGTGGCGTCCACGTATCCCACGAGGTGGAAGTAGCCCGAGTTGACGAACGCCGAGACCAGATCGCGGCTGCTGGTGCTCCGGTCGAGGTCCTGCACCGCGATCCGCACGTTCCGGATGTCGAAGTTGAGGGCATAGCCGTAGAGCAGCAGCATCAGGGCCGGGAACAGCAGCAGGATGCCCAGCGTCCGCCGATCCCGCGCTATCTGGTGCAGTTCCTTGATGGCGACCGCGACGAGCGCACGCATGTCAGGCGCTCCTCTCCGCGCGCTCGGCCACGTCGAGGAACACGTCCTCGAGCGAGGGCATGACGCGCGCCACGCCGCGCACCTCCACGCCGGCGCGGGCCAGGGCGCCGGTGACGAGCTGCTCGGCATCGCCGGGTGCGCGGAGCACGGCGTGTACCGAGGTGCCGAAGAGGCTCGTCTTCTCGACCTCGGGCAGTCGATCGAGGGCCTCCATCGCGGCCACGGGCTCGGGGGCCTGCACCTCGAGGATGGGACGGTCCCGGAAGCCCTCCTTCAGCTCGGTCGCCGTGCCGAGCGCCGCGAGTTTGCCCGCCTGGATGATCGCAATCCGATGGCAATGCTCGGCCTCGTCCAGGTAGTGCGTCGTCACGAGCACGGTGGTCCCGCTTGCGGACATGCGATCGATGAGATCCCAGAACCGGCGCCGCGACAGCGGGTCCACACCGCCCGTGGGCTCGTCGAGGAACACGATGGGCGGCTCGTGCAGGATGGCGCACCCGAGCGCCAGGCGCTGACGCCAGCCGCCCGGCAGGTCGCGCGTGAGCGTCTTCTCGCGCCCGTGCAGGCCCGCCATGTCCAGCACGAACTGCCGTCGCGCCTCGAATCGCTCGCCCGTCAGCCCGTAGATGCCGCCGTAGAACTGGATGTTCTGATCCACGGTCAGCGGCTCGTAGAGCGAGAAGCGCTGCGACATGTACCCGATGCGGCGCTTCACGGCCTCGGGGTCCTTGCGCACGTCGACGCCGCCGACGATGGCCGTGCCGGAGGTGGGCGCGAGCAGGCCGCACAGCATCCGGATCGTGGTGGACTTGCCGGCGCCGTTGGCGCCGAGGAGCCCGACGATCTCGCCCGGCTTCACCGCGAACGACAGGCGATCCACGGCGACGAAGTCGCCGAAGCGGCGCGTGAGCCCCTGGACGTCGATGGCGGACATGGCGTCAGGGGCGTCCCAGGGCGCGCTCGAGCCGCGCTTCGGCGAGCCGCACGTTCGCCAGCGCGCGGGCGCGGGCGAGCTCCGCGGCCAGCAGCTGGTCCTGCGCGATCAGCACCTCGGTGCTCGTCGCCACACCCACGGCAAATCGCTCGCCCAGCACCCGGCGAGCCTCCATCGCGGCACGGACACCGTCGTCCGACGCGCGCACTGACGCGAGGCTCGAGTTCAAGTCCAGCAGGCGCTGCCGCACGTCGGCGGCGACCAGCGTGTCGAGATCCTTCAGGCGCTCCTGGGCCGCACGGGTCGCGGCTTCGGCCTCCGCCACCTCCGCTCG
>CAZLBU010000082.1:4497-10177 GCA_964557815.1 uncultured Bifidobacteriaceae bacterium
GGTGCGGCCGCCGTCGAACAGCGTCCAGCTGAGGTTTGCGCCCACGTCCCACGACGGCTGCCACTTCTCCTGGCGTGGGAAGATCTTCGGGTTCGGATTCGCGAAATCGAACCCGCCGCCGAGGGCGAGCGTCGGTTTCCGCCCGGCGGCCGCGGCCTGCTCGCGCGCCTGGGCACCCTCGATGCGGAACGTCAGCGCCTGCCGCTCTGGCCGCTGCTTCAGCGCCTCGGCGACCAGCTGGTTGGGGAGCTGGTTGGGGACAGTCCCTGTGACATTTGTAAAGACCGGGGTATGGCTGAGGTCGTCGGCCAGTTCGACGGGCGTGTCCGGCTCCAGCCCAACCAGGCGGCGCAGCTCGATAAGGGCCGACTCCCGCTGGTTCTCGGCTTCGATGAGCTGCAGCGTCTCGCGCGAGCGCTGGGCCTCGAAGGTCACGACGTCACTCGGGGGAACGAGACCGACGTCCAGCCGCTGCCGCGCGTCCCGCACCTGTGCCTCGGCCCGCTCCACCGCGGCCTGGAGCACTCGCACGGCCTCGCGCGACGTGGCCACCGCCCAGTATGCGCGCCGGACTTCGAATCGCAGGTCGGCTCGCGCGGTGTCGAGATCCGCGCCGATGGCATTCACCTCCGCAGCAGCCGCATGCTCGAGCGCGTCGGTGCGCCCGGCCGTGTAGATGGGCCACTGCGCCCCGATGCGGGAGATCACGTTGTCGGGAACATCGGGATAGAAGACGCGGATGCTGCCGTCTTCGCGCGGGAACCCGAACTCGTCCACGTGGTTCGTGCGCGTGTAGCCCACAGAGGCCGCGGCCGTGGGCATCGATGCCGCTTGGCGGATCTGCACCGTGGCCCGGGCGCCCTCCTGGCGCGCCCGCGCCTCGGAGAGGCGGTGGCTGGCCTCGAAGGCCATGGATACCGCATCGCTCACGGTGATTCGGACGGGGCTGGGCTGGGCCCCGGACGGGGACACCAGCACACCCAGGCACATCACGGCGGTCAACGCTAGGCGCATCATGACGTCTCAGTTCCTGTCAGCTTTGCGATGAACACGTCTTCGAGCGACGGCGCGATCGGTCGCACGGTGGTCGGGGTGACCACGGCTGCCGCCACGGCGTCGTCCACCAGGTGTCGCGCGTCCCGTGCGTCGGGATGATCAATCCAGACGTGGAGCCGGTCGCCGAACACGTAAGTGCGCAGATCCTTGCCCGCCCTCGTATCGAGTCGCGCCGCGGCCGCGCGAGGGTCGGGGACCACGACCTCGAACCACTGCCCCGGCATCGACCGGCGCAGGCTCCCTGGCTCATCGAGCGCCAGCACGTGCCCCTCGTGCAGCATCGCGATGCGGTGGCAGCGCTCGGCCTCGTCGAGGTAGGGGGTGGACATGAGGATGGTGATACCGGACTCGAGAAAGTGGGACAGCAGCTTCCAGAACTCGCGGCGCGACACGGGATCCACGCCGGTCGTGGGCTCGTCGAGCACGATCAGCTCCGGCTCGTGGACCAGCGTGCAGGCGAGGGCGAGCTTCTGCTTCATCCCGCCGGACAGACGTTCGGCGAGCCGCTTGCGGAACGGCGTGAGCTGTGTCACCTCCAGCAGCCGGTCCCGCCGGTCGTGGAAGTCAGACACGCCGTGTATCTCGGCGAAGAAGGCGATGTTCTCGTCGATGCTCAGATCGCCGTACAGGCTGAAGCGCTGCGAGAGATAGCCGACCGAGGCGGTGATGGCGCGATGCTGGCGTACCGGGTCGCGTCCGAGGACTCGGATTTCCCCCTCGTCCTTGTGCAGCAGACCGCAAAGCAGGCGGATGGTGGTGGTCTTGCCGGCGCCGTCCGGCCCGATCAGGCCGAACATCTCGCCGCGGCCGACCTCGAGCGACACGCCCTTGAGCGCCTCCGAAGCGCCGAAGCGCTTCGTGACGCCGCGCATCTCGATGGCGGGTGGGCCAGTCATGTCAGCTCACGGGCGCCAGTGCGATTTCGGCTTCGACGGGCATGCCCTGCTTGAGGATGCCCGCGGTGTTGTCGACCGAGATCCTCACGCGGTAGACGAGTTTCGAGCGCTCTTCTGCGGTCTGCACGTTGCGCGGCGTGAACTCGGCCCGGGGCGAGATGTAGGTGATGGCCCCCTTGATGGCCGGCCCCCCGGCGTCGGTGAAGACCTGCGCGTCCTGCCCCAGGCGCAGGCGCGGCACGGCCGGCTCGGGGACGAAGACGTCCGCCCACGCGTGATCCAGGTCGACGACGACGGCGACTGGCGCGCGAGGCGCGATCACCTCCCCCGGCTCCACGAGCTTTTCGGTCACGACGCCGCCGACCGGAGAGGTGAAGGTGGTGTCCCCGAGGTTCTTCTCGAGGGTGGCGATCTGCGCGGCCGCGGCGGCGAGCCTGGCGCGCGCGGCATCGACTTCCTCGCGTCGGGCGCCTGCTCTCAGCCGACCCAGCGCCTCCTTCGCGGCCTGCACGCGGCTCTCTGCGGCAGCGACCCGCTGGCGCGCCACGTCGCGTCTGGTGGCGGCATCATCGCGCTGCTTGCGGGAGCCGGAGTTGCTCGAGAGCAGGGCCTCGAAGCGTTCGAGGTCCTGCTCGGCGGCAGCGAGCTCGGCGCGCGCGGCCGAGACGTCGGCTTCGGCTGCGGTCACCTGGGACTCCGCCTGCCGGATGTCCTCGAGGCGCGCGCCGGCGAGCACGAGGCGGAGCTGCGCGTCGGCCTGCGCCTGTTCCGCGCGGGCCCGCTGCAGGGAGAGTTCGATGTCGCGGCGGTCGAGGGTGAGCACCGCGTGGCCCACTTCGATGCGATCGCCCTCGGACAGGTCGAACGTCAGGATGCGACCTCCCGCGTCGGGCGCCAGGCGGGTTTCGGTGGCCTCCACATGGCCCGACACCCGAAGCGTGTTGGACGGCGCGGGCTCGCTGCAGGCGGCAGCCGCGGCGGCGAGCAGAAGTGGGATGAGGCGCTTGATCACGGTCTGGGCTCCTGGACGGACAGCAGGCGGAGGGCGGCCTGCTGCATGTGGGCGGTGAGATCGGCGTGGGACACCTCGGCGAACATCGGCAGGGCGAGGCGCCCCGGTCGGGCGGCGGCGCGCTCGCGCGCGGCGTTGAGGAGGATGGGGGCGATGATGGACATGTAGGCCAGCACCGGGTTGATGGGGCGGAACCGTCCCGAGGCCTGGCCGTCGGCGAGGATGTGGCTGAAGGCCAGGAAGACGGTCTTCATGAGGGCGAGGGTGTCGGGCTCGAGGCGGGGCGCGCCTTCGGCGATTTCGCGCAGCATGAGCGGGGGGAACCAGGGTCGTTCGTCGGCCATGTGGATGAGGGCCGCGATGAAGGCGGCGAGGCGGCGGTCGGCGGTGTCGTGGCTGGAGGCGGCCTCGGTGGCGAGGGTGCCGACGGCGCGGAGCATGTCCTGGACGACCTCGCGGTAGAGGGCGCGCTTGCTATCGAAGTGGTAGTAGATCATCGCCTTATTGAGGCGGGCGGCGTGGGCGATGTCATCGATGCCGACGCCGTCGAAGCCGCGAGCGGAGAAGAGCTCGGCGGCGGCGGCGAAGACGTCGGCGCGGGAGTCGCGTGGAGGGGAGCGGCGCCGGCGCACGGTGGAACTGGGCGACATATCAACTAACTACTCAGTTAAAGTAACCAGTTAGTTAATACAACCGACCTCGCCGCCCGGTCAAGATCTTTTCCATTCCCCGGCCGTTGCGCCGGCCGCCGCCCTCCCGAATCACCACCCGCCATCTCCACGTCCCACCCTGTGGTGTACTTTCCCCGAGACTTGTCATGACCATCATCCTCGCCGGCGGCTCCGGATTCCTCGGACGCGCCCTCGCCGAACGCTTCACCACCTCCGGCCATGCCGTCCGCACTCTCACCCGTCGCGCGCTGCCCGGTTCCTCTACCGTCCTCGCCTGGCAACCCGATGGCACCACCGGCCCCTGGGCCGCCACGCTCACCGACGCCGACATCGTCATCAACCTCGCCGGCGAGGGCATCTCCGACCGCCGATGGACGCCCGCTCGCAAGCAGGCCCTCCGCACCAGCCGCATCCAGCCCACGCGCAGCCTCGTGCGCGCCCTCGCCGAGGCGCCGCCCCGTCCGCGCCTCTTCATCACCATCTCGGCCATCGGCATCTACGGCGCGCACGGCGACGAGCCCGTCACCGAGCAGGCGCCCCCGGGAAACGACTTCCTCGCCCAGCTGTGTGTCGAGTGGGAGCGCGAGGCGTCCGCCGCCGCGTCAACCCGGACGCGCGTCGCGCTCGTCCGCACGGGCATCGTGCTCCACCCCAAGGGCGGGGCCCTCGCCTCCGTGCTGCCGCCGTTCCGGATGGGCATCGGCGGGCCGATGGGCACGGGCCGCCAGTACATGTCGTGGATTCACCTGGACGACTGGATGGCGCTCGTGGAGTGGCTGGCCACCTCCAGCGGCGCGACGCCGCCAGACGCCGCGGGCCGCGAGAACGTCGCCGCGTGGAACGCGACCGCGCCACGCCCGGTGACCAACGCGGACTTCGCGCGCGCGTTGGGCCGCGCGCTCCGCAGACCGGCCGTCGTGCCGATACCGGGCTTCGCGCTTCGTCTGCTCCTGGGCGAGTTCGCGACGTTCCTGCTCACGGGCGCGCGCGTGATACCGGAGCGCGCCGAGCGCGCGGGCTTCCGTTTCCGCTACCCGGAGCTCGAGCCCGCGCTCACATCGCTGCTGCGTCCGGGCCTGAAGATGTGACCTACCGCGAGTACTTGTCGAGCGCGGCCTTCCACTCGCCTACGGGATCCGGCGCGCCGCCGCGGCCATCGAAGACGATCTGGCCCGTGCGATAGCCCATCCCGTAGAAGCGATCGTTGGCATCCCGGTCCTGGCGGATCGTCGACCCGTTCAGCGTGACACCCGCGAACAGCCCTCTCGTTCTCGAGTAGCTCAGGATCTGCGCCCGCATTTGGATGTCCGTGGACGCGCTGGCATCACGTCCGACGGGCCCGGCCGCCACCGAGGCATCGGCGCCGATCTTGAACTGGTTGCGCACCAGCTGCTCGAGGCCGCGCCGGTTCTGCACAACCAGAATCAGGTCCACCGCCTGCGCGCCGATCTGTGCGCCAATGCTCCCGCCCGTGATGGTGAGGAACGCCGGCGACGACCACTGGCCCGTCTTCGGATCGCGCGTGCTGAGGATGCCACGCCCGCGCTGACCGCCGACGATGAACCCGGCCTTGATGAGGGAGGGGAAGACGGCGATGCCTTCGGCCTTCTCGAGAATCGACCGCGGCACCGACTGATCCCCCGCTTCCATGATCTCCGACAGGACGATCACGGCATCGGAGATGCGCCGTGCCTCGTCGGACTGCGCCAGCGATGGGACCGTTGCGGACACGAGGGCCAGCGCAACGATGAGCACCTTGGGGGTTCGCATGAGCCCTACGTTAGCAGACTTCGGCGCGCGCTCCGCATCGGGCCCGCTCCTCACGTCTCGCTTTCTAGACGAACCCCGGCGCCCCGGCGCGGAAGTCGGCCCCCAGGACGGACACCGAGTTTCCGCCCAGCCAGTCGTCGATGACCCGGGCATACACCGAGCGGAAGTCGGTCTCCCATTTGACGTCGCCGCCGCTGTTCTCGAGCGTCGGGTTCGCGGGATCCTGGTTGAGGTTGGGCGCGCTGCCGTAGAGCCCACCGCGCACCAGGCCCCCC
>CAZLBU010000083.1:0-2076 GCA_964557815.1 uncultured Bifidobacteriaceae bacterium
CGGGCCCGGGTTAATCTGCACCGCCGCGCCGTCCACCGAGAACTCGTGGCACTTCTCCTCGAGCAGGCGGGCGGCGTCCATCAGCTCCCGCTCGTCGATTTTCTGCTCCGCCTTGGGGGGATCCAGCAGGGTGAGCGGCGGCAGCGTGAAACCGCCCATCCGGCGCTCGGCCGGCGTGCGCTCGGGCTCGGGCAGCGGGAGCGGCTGCGTGGCGGGCAGGCGCGCGGGCGCCTTCTTCTGCACCACGGGCGGTGTGCCAGCCGCACGCGGCCGCTCGTCCTCATCCTCGTCCTCCTCACGGGCGGCCGGCCGCGCGGGTGGCGGTGGGGCAGGACGTTCGGCTACGCGCGCGACCTTCGGCTTCGCGAGTTCGGGCTCCTCCTTCTTGCCGTGCTTGGCCAGCACCTCGCGACGCTGGCGGGCCCGTTCCCGTTCCGCCCGCCATTCCCGGATGTCTCCGCCCACCTGCCGCAGCCGCGCGCCGGCCAGCGAGAACAGCACGGCGAACAGGTGGCCGAACGAGAACTGCGTGGCGAGGATCACGGCGCCGGCCATCACGGCCATGAGCACGATGACCGAGCCGGTCCGGCTCAGGAAGTCGGCCATCCAGCCGCCGATCCACTCGCCGATGTAGCCGCCCGCGCGGAAGTCGCGCGGGCCCAGGTCCACGCGTCCCAGCGTGAGGGCCATGAAGGCACTCGAGCAGGAAAGCAGCAGCAGCGCCCCGGTGAGCTTCGTATAGGCCGCGTTCACCGGACGGCACCAGAAGTAGCGCCAGCCCACCACCGCCGTCACCGCGGGGATGAGAAACGACGCGTAGCCGAGCAGCTGGAACGACAACTCGGCCAGGAAGGCCCCGACGCGGCCGGCGAAGTTGACCGGCGCCTCGTTGTCGCCCGTACTGAAGAACCAGGCCGGGTCGTTCGTGTCGTAGCTGGCCAGGGCCACCAGCCAGATGAGGGCGACGGCGAAGAGCCCGACACCCACGACCTCGCTGACGCGCCGGGACAGCGCCGAGCCCGATGCAGTGACTGAGGGCACGTCAAATCTCCATGACCACCGGCAGCACCATGGGTCGCCGGCCGGTTCGTTTGCGCAGGAAACGGCGCACCTCGGTGCGCACGCGCTCCTGCATGAGTCCCGGGTCCGTGCGCTCTTCCACGCCGCACCCGTCAATCACCTCGCTCAACATCGCTGCCGCCGCCCCCAGGAGGCCGGGGTCGTCCGCGGTCACGAACCCGCGCACGAGCAGCTCGGGCACCCCTTCGACCACGCCGTTCTGCCGGTTGATGGCCACGACGGGCACGACCACGCCGTCCGCGGCGATGTGGCGCCGGTCCCGCAGCACCTCGTCGTTCACCTCGCCCACGCGCGTGCTGTCGATCAGCACCCGGCCGGTCGGGGTCTTGTCGTGCAGCCGGCCGCCCTGGGCATCGAAACGCACGATGTCGCCGTCCTCGGCCATCAGCACGGTCACCGGGTCGGGCAGCCCTCCCGTCACCACCTCCGCGATCCGCGCGTGCCGCGCCAGCTGGCGGAACTCGCCGTGAATCGGAATCATGTAGCGCGGGCGGACGAGCGACAGCAGCAGCTTCAGCTCCTCGCTCGACCCGTGCCCGGAGACGTGCACGTGCTTGTCCGCCTCCGTGATCACGTCCACACCCCGGCGCGCCAGGTGGTTCATCACGCGGCCGATGGCCTTCTCGTTGCCGGGAATCGCGCGCGCCGAGAGCACCACGCGATCGCGATCGCCGAGGCGGACGTGCCGGTGGTCGTTGATGGCAATGCGGGACAGGGCCGCGTTCGGTTCGCCCTGCGCTCCGGTGACCAGGCAGAGCACGTCCTGCGCGGGGAAGTTCGGCACGTCGCTGTCCCGGATGACGACGCCGGTCGGCAGGTGGAGATGCCCGAGCTTCTGCGTGATCTGGGAATTGCGCTCCATGCCGCGACCGATGAACGCCACCTTCCGGTCGAACTGCGCGGCCAGATCGACCAGGATCTGCAGGCGATAGATGCTGGACGAGAACGTCCCGACGACGAGTCGCCCTTCAGTCGCCGTGAAGATCTCCTCGAAGG
>CAZLBU010000083.1:2086-10164 GCA_964557815.1 uncultured Bifidobacteriaceae bacterium
CTTCGCGCTCCGATCCCGTGAAGCCCCGGCGCTCGACGTTCGTGCTGTCGCAGAGCAGCGCCAGCACGCCGGACGCGCCGAGTTGCGCGAATCGGGGCAGGTCGAACGCCTCGCCGTCGAGCGGCGTCTGGTCGATCTTGAAGTCGCCGGTGTGGAGCAGCACGCCCTGCGGCGTCGTGATGGCCACGGCCACGCAGTCGGGCATGCTGTGCGTGACGCGGATGAACTCCAGGGTGAACGGGCCCACCGTCACGACGTCGCGCGGCTTGATCGGCACATAGCCCGGACCGTGCTCGACGCCGTGCTCCTCGATCTTCGGTTCGACCAGCGCCAGTGCCAGCGGCGTGCCGTACCCCGGCCCGCTGACGAGCGGCAGTACGTAGGGCACCGCGCCGATGTGATCCTCGTGGCCGTGGGTCAGGACGAGCGCCTTCACCTGGCCCCGGCGCGCCTCGAGGTAGGCCAGGTCCGGGACGATCAGGTCCACACCGGGCAGGTCCGGCTCGGGAAACATGGCGCCGGCGTCGATGACGATAGTGGTCTCCCCACACGAGATCGCCATCATGTTGAGGCCGAACTCGCCAAGGCCGCCGAGCGGCACCACGTCAACCGACAGTGCGCCCGCGGACGCGTCCGCAGGTGCCGAACCAGACATGCGCAGAATCCCAGCCAGCGCGGGGCCCGGGGACGAGCACCGACGCAAGCGAAGTCTCAGGCGCTGGGAAGGCCTGAAGGAAAGGCGGGTTTTCGGAGGGGAACTATAGCACGGCCGTCGGTCTCGACGCAGCAAAAACGTCCGCAAGTCGTGCCAGTTCAACAAGCTGCAGCGTCTCGGGACGCCGGCGTCCATCCAGGCCGGCCGCCGACAGGGCCTCGACCGCATTCCGTCCCCGCGCATCGGCAAACGGCTTCAGCGCGTTGTTCAGTGTCTTCCGCCGCTGCGTGAACACCGAGCGCACCAGGCCGACCAGCACCGCCTCGTCCGTGACAGCCACCCGCGGCGGGCGGAATGCCAGCCGCACCACAGCCGACGACACCTTGGGAGGGGGCCGGAACGCGCCCGGCGGCAGCGCCAGGACCCGCGTGACGTCCGCGTGCAGCGCCGCCTGGATGGCCAGCACGCCGTACTCCCTCGTTCCCGGTGACGCTATCAGCCGGTCCGCCACCTCCCGCTGCAGCATGAGGGTGGCGTCCGTGACGCCACCAGTGGCCGCGGCCAGCGCCAGGAGCTTGAAAAGGATGGGCGAGGAGATGTTGTAGGGGAGGTTCCCGACGATGCGCACGGGGCTCGCGGGGTCGAGCGGTGCACCCTGCCACCGGGCAATGGCGGCGGCCAGGTCCACGTCCAGCACGTCCGCCTCCAGCACGGTGACCGCAGGAAGCGCCTCCGCCACCAGCGCGGCTGCCAGGTCACGGTCCACCTCGATGGCCAGCAGGCGGGTGACGCGGGCCGACAGGGGCCTGGTGATGGCCCCGCGTCCCGGGCCGATCTCCACGAACGCGTCCTCCGGCCGGGCCCCGATGGCGTTCACCAGCTTGGTGACCCACGCCGGCTCGAGAAAGTGCTGGCCGAAGCGCTTACGAGCTCTCACCACGCCAGTAGCGCTCCTCGATCTCCATGATCTCTTCCTCGCTCATCCCGAAGTAGTGGCCCAGCTCGTGGATGAGCGTGTCGCCGATTTCCATCACGATGCAGTCCTCGTCGCCCTCGCACTCGTCCTCGATGGGGAACTGGAACAGCGTGATGCGATCCGGCAGCGCGTTGCCGAAGGCCCACTGCCGTTCCGGCAGCGGCGTGCCCTGGTAGAGCCCGAAGAGCGTCTCGTCGGGCCCCATCTCCATCTCCTCGAGCAGCTGCTCCGACGGCTCGTCCTCGATGACGATGGCGACGTTCCTGATCTCGCGGGCAAAGCGCGGCGGGATGGTGTCGATGGCCTCGGCCACGAGCGCCTTGAACTCCTCCCGGGTCATCGGTGCGCGTAGTCGCAGAGCGGACGCGCGAAGCAGATGCGGCACTGCGGCGTCGGCTTGCAGATGCGGCGGCCGTGCAGGATGAACGTGTCGGACGCCTGTGTCCACTTCTTCTTCGGGATGAGCTTCCCGAGCTCCTCTTCGACCTTGACCGGATCGTCCGAGTGCACCAGCCCCAGCCGGTTCGTCACCCGGAGCACGTGCCGGTCCACGGGCAGCCCCGGCACGCCAAGCGCGTGGCCGAGCACGACGTTGGCGGTCTTGCGGCCCACGCCGGGCAGCGCCGTGAGCGCGTCCATGGACTTCGGCACCTGGCCGTCATGCTCGTCGAGCAGGGCCCTGGCCATGCCGACGAGCGCGCGCGTCTTCTGGCGGAAGAACCCGGTGGAGTGGATGAGCGCCTCGAGCTCCGACGCCTCCGCCTTCGCCAGCGCGCGGGCATCCGGATACTTCTCGAAGAGCGCCGGCGTCACCTCATTCACACGGCGATCGGTGGACTGCGCCGAGAGGATGGTGGCGACCAGCAGCTCGAACGCATTCCGGTGGGCCAGCTCCGTATCGGCGTCGGGATGGTGTTTCTCGAGCGCCGCGAGAATCTTCCGGGCCTCGGCCGGCGACTTCATGGCCGCCTAGTGGACCGGCCCCTTGCCAGGGACCGGCGCAGGCTGGGGCGCGTGCGCCTCCGAGTAGATGCGCAAGTTCTCCTGGAGCGCCGCGATGAGGGTGGGCACGAACTGCACGGGGAGCACGATCTTGGCCCGCACCGGCGCCTTCACCAGGTGCTCGGCTTCGGCCTCGCGGATCTCCTTCTCCGACAGCGGCTGCACCTCGCAGAAGGTGAGCGTGAAGTCGAAGGGCGTGTGGTTCACCGCGCAGAAGTTCGCGTAGGTCCGCGGCTGCTGGCTGTCGTCGTCCGGGATGATGGTGAAGTTGATCTGTTTGCGTTCGTTCATAAGGGCTCTGGGCTCAAGCGTAACGGATTCCCTCGATCGCCTGAAGCCCAAAGCCCCGGCGAGGCCTAGTACTTCCGCATCACGCCCACGACGACGCCCTGGATCTGCACGCCGTCAGGATCCACGTAAATGGGCTGCATCGTGGAATTGGCGGGCTGGAGGCGGATGCGTCCGGCCTCGCGGTAGAACTTCTTCAACGTGACGTCCTGGCCACCAACCAACGCGATGACCATCTCGCCGTTGTCGGCGGACTTCCGGTCCTCCACGACCACCCAGTCGCCGTCCCGGATCTGTTCGTCGATCATCGATTCGCCCTTCACCCGAAGCACATACGTGTCCCGCCGGCCCGCCACGAGCGACTCGGGCACGGCAATGGACTCGCCCGAGGTGACCGCCTCGATGGGCATGCCGGCCGCGACGTAGCCCAGCATGGGCAACTCGACGGCACGCCCACCCGACCGGCTGGGAAGGAGTTCCACCGATCGCGAGCGGTTCCACGACCGGCGAATGAAGCCCTTGTCCTGGAGGTTGGTGAGGTGCTTGTGCACCGTGGCCAGCGACGAGAGACTGAAGCGGTGACCGATTTCTTCCAGACTGGGCGCGTACCCGTGCTGCTGGATGAACTCGTTCAGGTAGTTCAGAATCTCGCGCTGGCGCTTGGTGAGCGGCTGCAACGGTGCCTCCCGGCCGGGCGAAGAGACAGGGAAAATCCCGGCGACTGGACCGAGGGTAGCCAAAGGAAAGGCGAAAGTCAACCTTTGGCGAAAACCGCGGTCTAACCCGGCAGAGGAAGTTCGCGCATCATGCCGTATGGCTCAGCCATCCGTTCCTGGGCGGTCCCGGTGGAGTGGTCGGTCAAGGTGGTAGCCCCCGGGGCCGACACCGCCCCGGCGCCAGCCCTCGAGCAGCTCGACGACGCGCAGCTGGTCGCGCTGGCCTCGGCCGGCGGGCGCGAGGCTTTCGATCAGATTGTCGTGCGGCACCGCCGCACCGTGTACCACGTCTGTTACCGCTTCGTGAACAATCACGAGGACGCCGCCGATCTCGCACAGGAGGCCTTCGTGCGGGCCTGGCGTGGGCTCGGGCAGTTCAAGGGCCAGTCGGCGCTGTCCACGTGGCTCTACCGCATTGCCGTGAATGCCTGCCTGAACAAGGCGAGCGTGAAGGCGGTTGCTACCGAAGCCCTGGCCGAGGACGATCGGATCGAGGACACGCGCACCGAGCGCCCGGGCGTGGACCTGGATCGGCGCGAGCGTGCCCGGGCCGTTCGCCGAGCGATCCTGGCGCTCCCGAAGAAGCAGCGGGCCACGCTCATCCTGCGCACCTACCATGACCTCTCGCACCAGCAGATTGCCGACATCCTCGGGAGCTCGGTCGGCGCAGTGAAGGCCAACTTCTTCCACGCGCTCGGCAACTTGAGGAAGATTCTCGGGAGCGAGCCGTGAAGCACCTCACGCCCAACGAGTTGATCGACGCTGCCGAGGGCGCCCTCGACGTTGGGCGCCAGCACCACGTGGACACGTGCGAGGCCTGCCGCGCGGAAGCGGAGGCGCTTCGTGCCCTGCTGCGAGAAGCGACCGGCGTGCGGGTGCCTGAGCCCTCGCCCCTCTTCTGGGACCACTTCTCCGCCCGCGTCCGAGCCGCGGTCGCCGAGCAACGATCTCCTGCCCAGGGTTGGGCCCGCTGGTTTGGCTGGTCCACACTGGCGCCCGCAGGTGCGCTGGCGGCAGTGCTGCTGGCGCTGGTCGCGAGCCTTGTGGGCGTCCCCGCGCCTGCAACCACACCGGCCGCGCCTGCCGCGATGTCATCCACGGACGGGGCCGTCGATGTGCTGCTCGAACCCGACCACTGGGACGTCGTGGCGGACCTCGTCGGCGCGGTGGACTGGGACGCCGCGGGCGAAGCGGGCCTGGCCCTCACGCCCGGCGACGCGGATCTCGCGGTGCTGTCGCTCACCGAGGACGAGCAGCGCGAGCTGTCCCGACTGCTGGCCGGGGAAATCGAGCGTTCGAAGTCGTGAGCATCGCCATGCGCCCCTGGATCCCCCTGTTGCTTGCCCTCGCCCTCGCCGCAACGCCCGATGCCGACGCGGCGCAGGGCGGCGCGCGCCCGCCGCTGGACAGCCCCGCGGACTTCAACCCCGGCGAGATCCAGCGTCTCTTCGACGCCATGCTCATCGCCGACGCCGAGCGGGCACTCGGGTTGAACGACAAGCAGTATCCGGAGTTCCTCACGCGCCTCCGTGACCTGCAGGAGACGCGCCGCGCGAACCTGCTGCAGCGGGTGAAGCTGATGGCCGAACTCCAGCGCCTCACCAACCCGCGCAACGCGAGCCCGGACGACACGACACTGCAGGAGCGCCTGACGGCGCTCCAGGAGCTCGAGTCGCGAAGCGCCGCGGAGCTCCGCCGCTCGTACAACGCCCTCGACGAGATTCTCACCGTGCGCCAGCAGGCGCGCTTCCGGGTCCTCGAGGAGCAGATCGAGCGCCGCAAGCTCGAACTGCTGATGCGCGCGCGCCAGAACCGCCTCCAGCAGCGCCGCCCGCCGCGGTAGCGGCGCGGAGGCAGGTCTGCGCTACACTGAACCCATGCGGCCGTTCCTGCTGCTCGCCGCCTTCACCGCCACCGGCGCCGTGACCATCGCCGGCGCTCCGAGCCCGCAGAAGGCGGATCTCTTCGAGCTCAAACTGTCGAACGTGATGGCCCGCGGCGTTGCGGCCGAGCCCACCGGATATCGGACCGAGTTCCCCGACGATGAGGTGAACGCCTACCTGCAGCTGCGCCTCGCGCAGCGCTTTCCGGCGGGCGTCGCGGACCCGTCGGTCACGCTGGTCGGCCAGGGGCGCCTGAGCGCCCGCGCCATCGTGGACTTGGACGGCCTGCGCAAGAAGAGCAGCGGCGGCTGGTTCGATCCGGCCGCGTACCTCGCCGGCCGCCTGCCCGTCACCGCGACCGGCACGCTGAAGACGGCCAACGGCCGCGGCCAGCTGCAGCTCGAAAGTGCCGAGGTGAGCGGCATCCCCGTGCCCCTCACGCTGCTCCAGGAGCTGGTCACCTATTACACGAAGTCGCCCGACCTGCCGAATGGCGTCAACCTGAACGAGCCCTTCGACCTGCCGTCGAAGATCCAGCGCATCGACGTCGATCCCGGGAAGGCCACGGTCGTTCAGTAGACGGATCTTCGGTTCTGGGGTTCTGGGGTTCTGGGGTTCTGAGGTTCTGCGGTGAGCCTCATACGTCGCCAACTTCTGACCCAGAACCCGCCAGCCGGGAACTCAGATTCTCAGAGCCCACGAGCCGCGGAACGCGAGAACCCCAGAACCCCAGAACCGACGCTACTCTATAAACGATGTCAGCCGACGTGCTGCAGACCCCCCTGCAGTATCTGAAGGGCGTGGGACCGCGCAAGGCCGCCGACCTGAAGAAGGCGGGACTGCTGACGGTCGAGGATCTGCTGTTCCGGTTTCCCATGCGCTACGAGGATCGCAGCCGCATGCAGCCGATCATCGGGCTGCGTCCGGGCCAGATGGCGGCGGTGGGTGGGGAAGTGCTGTCGGCGCACCTGCAGCCGACGCGGCGCGCGGGGTTCCGGCTCTTCACCGCGCTCGTGCAGGATGTGAGCGGGCAAATCCAGGTGGTGTGGCCCAACCAGGCGTTCCTGAAGGACGTCATCCGCCCGCACCAGCACGTCGTGCTCTTCGGCAAGGTGGAGCTGTGGGGATCGCGCGGGCTGCAGATCACCGATCCCGAGTTCGAGATCGTGGACGCGATGCCCGAACCCGGTGAGCCACAGGCAGGGCCCCACGAGCAGCTGCACACGGGCCGCATCGTCCCGGTGTACGAGCGCACGGGCAGCGTCACCACCAACATGCAGCGGCGGTTCGTGTGGCAGGCGCTGCACCAGCTGCCCGAGACACTGTTCGACCCGGTGCCGCAGGACGTGCTGACCGCGCACCGCTGGCCCTCGCGGCGCGCCGCGCTCTTCCAGGCACACTTCCCGTCGAGCGACGTGGCGGTGGACATGCTCAACCGCTTCGAGACGCCGGCGCAGCGCCGGCTGATCTTCGAGGACTTCTTCGTCTTCCAGGCGGGCCTGGCGCTCCGGCGCCACGAGAACGCGCAGGTGAAGAAGGCGCGCGTGTGCCAGGTGAGCGACCAGATCCGCGCGGCGGCGAGGGCCGTGCTGCCGTTCAAGCTCACCCAGGGCCAGCGCGACGCGCTCGCCGACATCGTCGCGGACATGCAGCGCGGGTGGCCCATGCAGCGGCTCCTCCAGGGCGACGTCGGGGCCGGCAAGACCATCGTCGCCGTGCTGGCGGCTGTCGTGGCGATGGAGAACGGCTACCAGGTGGCGTTCATGGCGCCGACCGAGATCCTGGCCGAGCAGCACTACCGGACCGTGATGAAGTGGCTGGACGGCACCAAGTACCGCGTGCGCCTGCTGACGGGCCGCGTGACAGCGGCGCAACGGCGCGATCTGCTGCCGGCCATCGAGCGCGGCGAGATCCAGTTCGTGATCGGCACCCACGCCCTGGTGCAGGAGCACGTGAACTTCAGGGCGCTCGCGCTGGTCATCATCGACGAGCAGCACCGCTTCGGCGTCATCCAGCGCGGCACGCTGGCGGCCAAGGGCGGCAACCCCGACGTGCTGGTGATGACGGCCACGCCCATCCCGCGCACGCTCGCGCTCACCGAGTGCGGCGACATGGACGTCTCGGTGATTCGCGGGCTGCCGCCGGGGCGCAAGCCGATCAGGACCCTCGTGAAGCCGGACTCCCGGCGAGACGAGGTCTACGCCCTCATCCGGCAGGAGGTTGCTCGCGGCCGCCAGGCCTACGTCGTGTACCCCCTCGTGGAGGAGTCCGAGAAGGTGGACCTGCGGGCGGCGACGGCCATGGCGGAGGAGCTCACGCGCGTCTTCCCGGAGTTCACGGTGGCGCTGCTGCACGGGCGGATGAAGGGCGACGAGAAGGACCGCGTGATGCGCGCGTTCGCCGGCGGGGAGCTGCACGTGCTGGTCGCCACGTCGGTAGTGGAGGTCGGCGTGGACGTACCGAACGCCACCGTCATGGTGGTGGAGCACGCGGAGCGCTTCGGCCTCTCGCAGCTGCACCAGCTCCGCGGACGCATCGGGCGTGGGGATCACGAGTCC
>CAZLBU010000084.1:0-4215 GCA_964557815.1 uncultured Bifidobacteriaceae bacterium
TTGACGGTGTTGATGGCGAAGGTGGCGTGCGCCAGCGTGACGGTCGGCAGACAGAAGCCCCACGCCAGCCACGGCCAGCCGCCCAGGCCGAACATCAGCAGAGCGAGCGCCAGGGGAGGCAGCCAGTGATACCGGTCGAGGAACCGCAGCTCGGGCACGCTGCCGAAGTCGCGCACGACCGGGTTGGTGGCAGTCACGCGCTTCCAGCGCGTGTCGTGGAGGAACCAGCCGATGTGCGCGTGATAGAAACCGCTCATCGCCGGGCTGTGCGGATCCCCCTCGCGGTCGGCGTACCTGTGATGGTCGATGTGGTTGCCGGCCCACCAGATCGGCCCTTTCTGCATGGCGGCCGTGCCGGCCAGGGTCCAGACGAAGCGCGCGCCTCGCGTCATCTCGAACGCGCGATGCGCGAAGTAGCGGTGGAACGCGAGGGTGAGACCAAGGGCCCGAACGAAGTGGGACGCGCCCCAGAGGCCGACGAGGCCCCAGGAGAACGGCACGAAGAAGACGGTGATGGCCGAGCCCTGGACCAGCCAGAACACCGCGGTCGTCACCGGCGCGAGCACGCCTAGCCTTCTTCTTCGAACTCTTCTTCGCCGATCGGGCCGAGGCGCGTGGAGGGCCGGAGCGCCTCGCGGTAGTCGTACAGCGGAAGCCCGGAGACGTGGCGGGGGTTCACGCAGCCCGGGGCCTTCGACTCGAGCATGACGAGCACGGGGCTGCCCGCGGAACCTTCCCGGAACCCGAGCTGGCAACCGCAGGACAGGCGAGCAGTAGTGAAGCCCTTCAGCATGGTGCTGAAAGGATCATACTACAGGAGCGCTTTGATCTCTTTTTCGAAGACGGCCTTCGGTGCGATGCCCATGTGCTTCTTGCAGACCTTGCCGTCCTTCGAGATGAGGAACGAAGCCGGAATGCCCCAGATGGGACCGTAGGCGTCCTGCACGTCCTCGCGGCCGAGCCCGAGCAGGACGGGATAGTTGATCTTGTATTCCGTGGCGAAGGCCGCGGCCTTGTCCGCCGTGTCGTCCACCGAGTAGCCGACGATCACGAGATCGTTCCTGTACTTGTCCTGCAGCTCCACGAAGCCGGGAATCTCGGCCTTGCAGGGACCGCACCACGTGGCCCAGAAGTTGAGCAGCACCACCTTGCCCTTGTAGTCGCTCAGCTTCACGTCCTTGCCATCGAGGTGCTTGATGGTGAAGTCCATGTTCGCCGGCTTCGCGTCGGCATCGCACGCGGCCCCCTGCTCCTCCGTGGCGTCCTCCGAGTGCGACGCGAGCGGTGCCATCCCGGGGACGGCAAGCGTGGCCTCGGACGAAGCACTGCGCTCGGCCTCGACATCGTGCTGCCATACGAACGGCACGCTGATGGCCAGCAGCGCGATGACCGTGGCCGCGAACGCGGCGAACCGGACCTTGGAGCTGGGCTGGTGTTCCATAGGGCTATTCTGCACCATTCTGGAGGTGTGATGCCATGCGCATCAGGCGGTTCCGCTCCCCCTCGGGACCGACCATCAGGTAAGTGCGCCCCTCGGCGGTCCACACCACTTCGGCGTGCCCAAGCATCGTCAGCGACTCGGCAGGCCGCTCCAGGCCCGGCAGGATGAACAAGGAGACGGGCGCGCCGTCCACGCGGTACAGCAGGTGGGCCGCCCTCCCGTCGCCGTAGAGGCAGCGGCGCACCGCGACCAGGCGACCGCCTTCGGGGCCCAGCGTCGGCGGGACGTCCAGCTGCCAGCCGTATTCGTGCAGCAGTTCGGCCTCGGCCTCGGCCTCCGTGATCGGCTCGTCGTGCACGTGGCCGTCGATGGCGAAGCACTTGAGGTGGTCCAGAGCCATCTGGGCGGCGAGCACCACCGTGGACCGGCCGGTCACGATCGGCAGAGCGACGGCCCCGACGGCGAGGACCACGAGGGCGGCGGCGGCAAACGCCGACAGGCGGGTCCGCCAGCCCGGATCCACTACAGGCGCCCGCTCGTCGGCCAGGCGGGCCGCCAGCCGTGTCCGCAGCCCCGGCGGGGCGGGGTCGGCCAGCCCGGATCGTCGGACGGAGAGGGTCTCTCGCACCTGCTGCTGGATGTCGACGGCCCGTCGGCAGGCGGCGCAGGTGTGAAGATGGGCCGACACGCGCGCCTGCTCCGCGGCTGGCAACTCGCCATCCGCGTAGGGCGCCAGGAGGGGTTCCAGTTGTTCGCAGGTCATCGTCTGATCACCACGCCGCTGTTCGTAAGACGCCACCGCTACGGCTTCGTTGCATGCCGGGCGGCGGCCAGGCTGTTGTAGAGCTGCTTCCGCCCGCGTGACAGGCGGGACATCACCGTCCCGACCGGGATCTCCAGCACCGCCGCAATCTCCTGATAGCTCAGCTCCTCCACGTCGCGCAGCCAGACGGCCTCGCGAAACGCCTCGGGAAGCCGCTCGAGCGCGAGGCGGAGGTCCTCGCTCAGGGTCTCGCGGAGCAGCAGCGCCTCCGGATCGGCGGGCACAGAGGACAGCGTGTCCTCGCCCCGCTCGACGGTCAGTTCCATGAGGTCGGAATCCGCCTCGACGCGCGCCCGGCCCTGGTCGCGGCGGCGGTTGCGCCAGGTATTGTGCAGGATGGTGTACAGCCAGGCCTTCAGGCTGGTCCCCGCGCGGAACGTCCCGCGCGCCCGGAATGCTTTCAGGTAGGTGTCCTGGACGAGATCCTGTGCGGCGTCCGGGTCCCTGGTGAGCCGAACGGCCGTTCCGTAAAGGGCGTCGAGCAGGTCCAAGGCCTCGCCGGTGAACGGGTCGGAGTCCGAGGATGGAGACGCCGACCGCCATCGACCGAATCGCATCGTGGAAAGGCCGCGGGGTCCCGGGTGAAACGAGGGCGAGTGACCCGCGTCACAAGTATAGGACAAGCGGGCCCGGATCGAATCTTGCTCGCTGTGACCGGCCGGGGACCGTTCGATTGCGGGCCTCGTCTCAGGATCTGTAAGATGCAGCGAGGAGAACGGCTATGCGGTTCATCATCCTGACCCTGCTGGCGGCGCTGGCCGCGGCTCCCGCGGCGGAGGCTCAGACGGCGTACATCCCGTACTACGGCAAGAACGCCATCCGCTACGACAAGTTCGACTGGCACATCTACCAGACCGATCACTTCGAGATTTACTACTATCCCGAGGTCGAACAGCATCTCGAGCGGATTGCGGGGTACGCGGAGAGCGCCTACCAGCACGTGAGCTCGGAGCTCAAACACGACCTGGCGTTCAAGGTCCCGCTCATCCTGTTCACGACCAGCGCCGAGTTCTGGCAGCAGAACGTCATCCCGGGCGCCGCGCAGGAGGGCGTGGGGGCGTTCGCCGAGCCGAGCCGCAGCCGCATCGTCATGCCCATCGACGAGCCGTCGGATCTCCTCTACCGGCTCATCACCCACGAGCTCACGCACATCTTCCAGTTCGACATCATCCCCACGGGCCTCATCCGCCGGAACATGCCCCTCTGGACCATGGAGGGGATGTCGGATTACATGACCGGGTACTGGCGCCCGCTGGACCTGATGACCGTGCGCGATGCGGCCGTGTCGGACATCATCCCGAAGATGAGCGAGATGCAGGACTACGGCGGGTTCAGTAACCCGCGCCTCATCTACAACCTCGGGCACGCGGCCTTCGAGTTCATGGAGGCGCGCTGGGGCAAGGAAGGCGTCCGGCAGTACATCTTCGCGCTGCGCCGCAGTGTCATCGGCGGCAGCGACGACGCCTACGAGGAAGCGTTCCAGATGTCGGCGGAGGAATGGGACCAGCAGTTCGACCGCTACATGAAGGAGCGCTTCAAGCCGTTCCGCGACAAGGAACGGCCGGCCGACTACGGGCGCGACCTCGCGCCCGATCCGCGCAAGAGCCGCTTCGCCAACGTCCTGTCCATCGAGCCGTCGCCCTCGGGCGACCTCATCGCGGCGATGACCGCCAACGGCCGCGACCGCGAGCTCGACATCGTCCTCATCTCGGCCAAGGACGGCGAGATCATCCGCAACCTCACGCGGGGCTTCGACCAGAGCATGGGCTTCGAGTACCTGGCCACGCCCGGCGGCCGGTGGAACTCCGTGCCGTGGATGTCGTGGTCGCCGCAGGGGGATCGCCTCGCCTACTTCGTGCGCACGGAGAAGGATCGCTCGCTCATCATCCAGAACGTCGTCACGCGGAAGATCGAGCTGCGGGTGCCGCTCAACGACATCGACGCGCCCGAG
>CAZLBU010000084.1:4238-4710 GCA_964557815.1 uncultured Bifidobacteriaceae bacterium
CGCCTTCTCGGGCATGCAGGGCGCAAACGCCAATATCTACGTCCTGAACGTCGAGACCCGCGAGGTCAGGGCGCTCGCGCAGGATCCCCTGCCCCACTACGCGCCGACCTGGTCACCCGATGGCTCGTTCATCGTCTATCTCGCGCGCGTGAGCGGCAACGAGAAACTGTTCCGGATGAACGCGGATGGATCGAATCCCGTCCAGCTGACCTTCGGCACGCACGACGAAGGCGGCGCGCAGTTCTGGGACGCCGACACGCTGCTCTTCCCGTCCACCGCGGTGAACCCCGCCGAGCCCATCGACCCTGACGTCGCCCGCAACGGGCAGGTCTACAACCTGTGGACGCTCAACCTGAAGACGCACGAGCTGAAGCAGTACACCGACGCGCTCACGGGCAACCTGTCGCCGGTGGTCCTCCGCGACGGGAGCGCCGTGCGCCTGGCCTTCGTCACCTACCTGAAGGGGGACTAC
>CAZLBU010000084.1:4720-5764 GCA_964557815.1 uncultured Bifidobacteriaceae bacterium
GGAGATCACGACGGTGGCGTCGGACGACTTCGGCGCGCCGGGCCCAATCGTGGACTTCCAGGCGCCGCTCACGCACACGCTGGTGCAGGACAACGCGAAGAAGAAGGGGCGCTTCGAGAAGATGTTCCTGGAGGGCCGCCCGCCCGTGGCGCTGGGCGTCACGAGCGGAGGCGATCTCTTCGGCGGCACGGCCGTGACGTTCACCGATGTACTCGGCGACCAGCAGTTCAACCTGTTCGCCTCTTCCGTGTCGCAGTACCGGACGCTCTCGCTCACCTGGCTCAACCTCGAGCGCCGGTTGAACTGGGCCCTGCAGGGGTACTCGCAGACGCAGTTCTTCTACGGCCAGCTCGGGGGCATCTTCTACGACCCCGCGTTCAGCGGCATCATCGATCGCGACCTGGCCGTGGCCACCCGCACCATCCAGGGCGGCACGGCCTTCGCGATCTACCCCTTCAACCGCTACCGCCGAATCGAGTTGTTCGGCGGCGTGAACCACTACTCGGAGGAGTTCGCCGACCAGGGCCTGGAGCTCTACTCGCAGGAGTACCAGGAGCAGCAGTTCGGGCGCCGGCTGTTCAACAACGGCACCATGGTGCCGCTCGGCGTGGCCTTCGTGCAGGAGACGACCATCTTCCGCGAATTCGGGCCGCTGACCGGCAGCACGATGCGCCTCGCCTACGAGGTGTCGCCGAAGATCGGCAACACGCTCTCGCGCCAGACGCTGGACGCCGATGCCCGCAAGTGCTTCCGCCTGGGGGGCACCGGCCTGCTCGCGCTCAGGGCGCGCGGCTTCAAGAGCTGGGGCGACAATCCCGACTTCGTCTACTTCGGCGGCAACGGCGAGATGCGCGGGTACGACTACCTCTCGTTCGTCGGGCAGAATGGCTTCTTCCTGAACGCCGAACTGCGCTTCCCCCTCATCGACGCCATGGCCACGCCCATCGGGATCCTCGGCGGGGTCCGCGCGGCGTTCTTCGCCGGCCTCGGCGGCGCGTTCTGGGACAACCAGGACTTCAAGGCCTGGACCAGCGACACGGCGTT
>CAZLBU010000084.1:5774-6770 GCA_964557815.1 uncultured Bifidobacteriaceae bacterium
CGAAATAGTCGCCCTTGGCGAGCAGAGCCATGGCGTTCGAGCGGCCGGTCGTCGACTACGATCCGACGACGCTCGAGCCCATCTACGGCGACCCGGTGCAGGTCAGCGGCTTCCGCCTGCGGGACGCGCGCGGCAGCTACGGCATCAGCCTGCAGACCTTCGCCCTGGGCTTCCCCATCCACTTCGATTGGGCGTGGCGCACGCTCTTCAATCGCGACTGGGAGGACGTGCTCTTCGCCCAGAGCGGCGGCAGCAGCAACTTCCGCAAGCCGCGGTTCGCCGTGTGGATTGGCTACGACTTCTGAGATGCGCTCCTGAGATGCGCCCATTCGCGATTGCCGATTGCTGATCGGGCGATTCATCGGGCGACTGATGATTGGAGATTGAACCATTCGTGATTGGGTGATCGGGCGACCCGCGCGATTGCCCATTGCGGCACTGCCCCAATCCTCCGATGCTCGAATCCGAATGCCTGAATCACCAATCGGCAATCGCCCGCTGAATCGCTCAATCACCGATCGGCAATCGTCAATGGGCACCCCACACAAGCGCTGGCAGGACTCTGCGACCGAGACGGTGCAGGTGGTGCTGCCCAACGACTCCAACCCGCTCGGCTTCATGCTGGGCGGCTCGGTGATGCACCTCATCGACATCACCGGCGCCATCGCCTGTCACCGGCACACCAACACGCTCGCGCTGACGGCGGCGGTGGACGGCCTCGAGTTCCTGCACCCCATCAAGGTGGGAGACATGGTGATCCTCAAGGCGCGCGTCACCGCAACGTTCCGCACGTCGCTGGAGGTGGAGGTGGAGGTGTTCTCCGAGGAGATCCTGACGGGGCGGCGCCGGCCGACCAGCCGGGCGTTCCTGACCTTCGTCTCGATCGATGGGGACGGCAGGCCGCAGCCGGTGCCGCCGCTGCTCCTCCTGACGCCCGAGGACGAGGCGCGCAGCCGCGAGGCCGGCGCCCGGCGCGAAGCACGTCTGGCGGCCCGC
>CAZLBU010000084.1:6780-9955 GCA_964557815.1 uncultured Bifidobacteriaceae bacterium
CTCACAGGTGCGGGCCAGTGCGAACGGGTGCGCACCTTCCCGCACCTGCCAACACCCGGGTCGCACTCGTCCGCACCTGATCGCACCTGCCAGCACCCGTTCGCACCCGCCAGCACGCGGGGCGGGCCCCGCTCAGTTGCCCGCGGGCGTCATGCGGAGCTCGCTCCGGGCCATGTCCAGTGCCACGCGATAGGGGCTCAGGAACTTGTGCCCGACGATGCCGCCGACCTCGAACCCGAGCAGGACGCTCGGCGCGCGCAGGTTCAGCACGACGAGCGAGAAGTTCCGGAACTCGATGGCCTGGGCGAAGCGCAGCTGCTGGCCGGGCAGGAGGAACGCATCGCGGTCCCATCCCGACGTGCCGTACACGCGGAGCGCGATCCTGCGCGAGGGTTGCGCATTGATGGCCTCCGCCGTGGCCGTGCTGATGGAGATGACCTCCCCGCCCGTGTCGACGACGAAGTAGGTCGGGTGCTGCTCGTTGAGCAGCCCCTTGACGAGCGAGAGCCGGTGATGCCGCATCGGCAGCCGGATCTCCGCCGTCTCCTCCGGCAGGTTCCGCCCCATGGTCAGCTTGCGCGTGCCGTAGTCGATGATCATCGACATGCCGAGCGAGAGCGGTGAGAAGCTCTCCGTTTCGCGCTTCGGCAGGCCGCGCAGGGCCGGGGCCTTGATCATGACGGGCACGTTCGACAGCTTCAGCGTGCCGATCTCCAGCGAGTCGGCGCGCCCCAGCTGCAGCCCGCGGAGCCCCACCTCGCCCACGCCCGCGCTGAGCGTGTAGGTGATGGGCCGCACGCCGGCAGACGAGGCCGTCTGCCGCGAAATGGTGGTCTGCTCCGACCCGGTGTCGAGGACGAAGTCCTGCAGCCGCTGGTTGTTCACGCGGGCCTTGACGATCACCTTGTCGTCCACGATCCGGAAGTCCACGGTGTGGAGCTGGTCCGCCGCCCGGTCGTCGACGGCGATGGGCTCGCGCTCGCCGAAGGACTTCAGGAACCGCACCTGCGAGCGCGACCAGGCGGCTTTCTCCGACCGGTCCTTGTTCGGCAGCAGGTTGACGTAGTTGGTGTAGGCCGCGGCCGCCTGCTCGTAGCGGCGCATGCGTTCGAAGATCGCGCCCACCGTGTGATGAATCTCCGCGTCGCGCGGCGATTCCTTCAACGCCGCCTGGGCGGTGTTCATCGCCTCGTCCAGCTGGTTGTGCGAGGCCAGCGCGCGCGCCAGCCCGTGCAGCGCGCGCGACATCCCCGGGACCACCGACAGCGCATCCCGATATTCGGCCTCGGCCTCGTCGAATGCGCCCGCCGACCACAGGGCGTCGGCGTGCACGGTGAGCACCTCGGGGTTGCGCGGCGCGATGGCCTTCAACTCCCGCGCCTCGCGCTGCGCCTCGGTGAACTCCCCTATGCGGAGCGCCGACCGCACCACCCCGATGCGGGCCGGCACGCTGACCGTCGTGTCCTCCGACGCCGCCGCCTTCCGGTAGGCCTCGAGCGCCTCCGCATACCGCGTCTCGTCGAACAGCAGGTTGCCGAGCTGGAACTGGATGTCGGCGTCGCTGCCCGGGGCGGTGCCGACGACGCCCGCCGCCAGCATCACGCTGAGCGCCAGCACCACGAGAGGAAGACGGGATCGATTCGGCATGGCCACCCTCTTCGACGAGCAGGTCCGGCCCGGGGGGCGCGCCCCGGGCCCGGCAGTCAGGCGGCTATTCTACTTCCGATAGTGCGCGGCGTTGATCTCGATGTAGTTCTTCCACTTCTCCGGCACTTCGTCCAGCGCGAAGATGGCCTCCACGGGGCAGGCCGGCACGCACGCCCCGCAGTCGATGCACTCGTCGGGGTGAATGTAGAGCTGGGTCTCCCCCTCGAAGTCCGCTTCGTCCTTGCGCGGGTGAATGCAGTCCACGGGACACACGTCCACGCAGGCCGAGTCCTTGGTGCCGATGCAGGGTTCACAGATGATGTACGCCACGTCTCTCCTCCAAATCCGATAGGAACCGTCGTTGCGGCGCCCCGGTCATGCCGTGCTCTCGAGCGCCGGCGGCAGGTAGCCAAGCCGCAGGGAAATCCGGCGTGCCAGTTCCCACACGCCGCGATGATGCTCCGTGAGGATGGGCCGATCGTCGGCGCCGTGGCCGAACAGGCCGACGCGCGCCACCTCGAGCCCCGTGTAGTCCCACACCGGCGCGCACGTGCAGAAGAGCCGCTGCACGGCGTCGGGCTCCACCGGCGGCGGACCCAACCGAACCACCACGCGCTCGGGCTCCGCCACGTCGTCCCGCGTGGCCAGGCGGAGGCAGCTGAGACGCCGCGTCGCCTGCCGGGGCGAAAAGTACAGGGCACAGTGGGACGGCATCTCACGGCCGTAGACCGTGTGCATCGCCACTTCGTCCGGCCCCGACCGCCAGAGATACGTGACCTCTCCCGAGGGCATGGCCAGGAACCCGCGGTGCGTCGTCGCCAGCACGTATTCCCGCAGGAACGGGTAGGCGTGGAGCCGGAGCTCCGAGCGCCCGAGCGCGCGGAAGCTCAGGTCCAGCATCTTCAGTGTGAGCGCGTACCGCTGGGTGTCCTCGTCCTGTCGGACGTACCCCCGCCGCTTCAGGACCGACAGGAGCCGGTGGACCGTCGAAGGCGGCTGGCGCAGGGTCCGGGCGAGATCCGACAAGCTCGCCCCCCGCGGTTGCCCGCTCAGGACCTCGCAGACCTCGAGCGCTTTGTCGATGGAGGTCGGTACACCGGACGTCCGTCCAGCTGAGCCTTCGGATTCCATTCTGTGGAATTATATTTCAAATTTAATGATTGCCGTCTCGGGCCTTCCCTGTCAAGGCCGGAGCGCTTACGATGGGCGTTCGCGAATCGTGTCGAGTTCTCTCATCGGTCAAACCATCGGGCACTACCGCGTCCTGGACCAGCTGGGCGCGGGGGGTATGGGGGTCGTCTACCGGGCGCAGGACCTGAAACTCGGGCGACAGGTGGCCCTCAAGGTGCTCCCCGCGGGCAGCGCCTCCAGCACGGAGGCCATCGAGCGTTTTCGCCGGGAGGCGCGGACGGCGTCCGCACTGAACCATCCCAACATCTGCACCATTTACGGCTTCGACGAGCACGACGGGCAGTGCTATCTCGCGATGGAGTTGCTCGACGGCGAGCCGCTCGACATCAGGCTGGCC
>CAZLBU010000085.1:0-9647 GCA_964557815.1 uncultured Bifidobacteriaceae bacterium
GCGACAGGTCGGTGGCGCTCACCAACGACTGTTCGTACACCAGCAGCGCCGCGACGACACCGACGCCAGCGAGATAGATCCCGCCGAGCGGCACGACCCACGCGAGCGCGAGCATGCACCCGACCGCGCCGACGTGCATCAGCCGTGAGATGAGGAGCGAGCGGGTCACGCCGAAACGAACCGGAATCGAGCGCAGCCCCTGCGCGCGATCGAACTCGAGATCCTGGCAGGCATAGAGCACGTCGAACCCGCCCACCCACAGGCCGATGGCCAGCCCCAGCAGCCACGGCTCCCAACCCGTGCCGCCTCCAGCCGCCAGCCACCCGCCCACCGGCGCCACCGCCATCGCCAGGCCGAGGAAGGCCTGCGTGTAGGAGGTGTAGCGCTTCGCCAGCGAGTACCAGAACACGATGGCCAGGGCCACGGGCGACAGCAGGCCGCAGAGCCGGTTGATCTGCCACGACACCAGCACAAAGGCCGCCGAGGATACGATCACGAAGAGCGTCGCTTCCCGCTGGGACATCGCGCCTCGCGGCAGCTCGCGCATCGCCGTCCGGGGATTGAGTGCGTCGAAGCGCGCGTCCACCAGGCGATTGAATCCCATCGCCGCGCTCCGCGCTGCCACCATGGCAAGCACGATCCAGCCGATCTGCGCCCAGGTCACGGTGTGCTCGCGCGTCGCGAGCAGTGCACCGGTAAGCGCGAACGGCAGCGCGAACACCGAGTGGCTGAAGCGCACGAACGACAGGTAGGTGGTGAGGCGGGACACGGTTCTGGGGTTCTGGGTTCTCGGGTTCTGGGGTTCTCGGGTTCAGGCCTGGTGGGCCCAGAACACCTGGCGCGTGTCCACCCCCGAGACCAGGTACTCTTCCACGTCGGTGACGTCGCCCGGCAGCGCGACCGCGACGATCTCCGCGAGCTTGCCCGGCGCCAGCGAGCCCAGGTCGCTGTCGAGGCCGAGCGCGCGGGCGCCTACCAGCGTGGCGCTTTCGAGAAAGCGGCTCGCCGGGACCCGCGGCGCCAGCCAGCGCATGGCCTTCAGCTCGGAGAACAGGTTGAGGTCCTCCACGCTGGCCAGGCTGTCGGTTCCGATCGCCACCGGCACGCCGGCCTCGTAGAACCGCTCGATCGGCGGGACGCCCACGCCCACCCACTGATTGCTCCGCGGGCACGTCACCAGCGTCGCGCCGCGGGCACGCAGCCGATCGAGGCTCTCGTCGGCCAGCTGCACGCCGTGCACCGTCATGGTACGGGCGTCGATCACCCCCAGGGCGTCCAGGTACTCCACCGGTCCCGTACCGGGGGCCTGCCAGTCGTCGCGCCAGGCGCCAATCCATCGGAGCAACTGCACCCATTCGCCGGTGCCGGCCGCCAGCAGCTCCATCTCCTCTGGGGATTCCCCCACATGGACGCTCGTGAACGGCACCGCGCTGCGATCCACCTCCGCCCGAATCGCCTGGAACAGCTCCGCCGACACGGAGTACGGGGCATGCGGCGCCACGCTCACCCGAACGCGCTCGTGCACCCGTGAAGCCGCGTCCCGGGCGCTCCCGGTGCGCGCCACCAGATCACCGGTCGTTTCACGGAAGCCCAGGAGCTCGTGAAACACCAGCCCGCGCATGCCGCTCGATACGATCGGCTGAACCGACGCCAGGGAGTTCCCGATGTCGCCCACCGCCGACGTGCCCGCCGCGCGGGCCTCCTTCGCGGCGTCGGCGGCCGCCTCGAGCACGCGCGGATCGTCGGGGCGCTCCATGGACGCACCGCGGGCGGCGAACAGCTGTTTCACCCAGCTCGTGAACGCATTCGCCGGGGGGACGCGGTTGCGCAGCCACGACAGCTCCAGATGAACGTGCGCGTTGACGAGGCCCGGCAGGAGGGCGACCTGTCCCAGATCGCGGGTCGGGCCGTCCAGCCCCGCGGGCACCGGGCCGTTCCCGACCGCAACCACGCGGCCCGCGTTAACGGCCACCCATCCGTCGGCCAGCGGCCGCCGGTCCACGGGCACGACCCACGCAGCGCGAACGACGGTCATGCCACCGGCGAGGGCGGCTGCTGCGCGCGCTGGCGCTTCCCGGCCGCACTGCGGGCGGGATAGTTCATCAACTCGGAGGGCACCGACGTGTCGCCGGCTTCACGCGCCGTAGCCAGCTCGAGCTGCCGTGGCACGTCGCGGTGCCGGAAGATCGGCTCGCCGAGCACCTCGTAGTGCATGTTCCGGCGCATCGCCACGAAGCCGGCGTCCTCGACATTGCGCACGATCTCGACTTCGTCCATGCAGTACGCCGCCCCTGCCGCGCGGACGACGTTCTCCTCGATCATCACGCTGCCCATGTCGTTGGCGCCGAACGCCAGGCTGAGCTGCCCCACCTTGCCGCCCTGCGTCACCCACGACGCCTGCAGGTTGTCGAAGTTGTCGAGCACGAGGCGGGCCAGCGCCAGGGTACGGAGGTACTCGATGCCGGTGGCCTCTCGCCCGCCACGTTCGGTGTGCTCCGGTTGATAGCTCCAGGCGATGAAAGCGGTGAATCCGCCGGTCTCGTCCTGCAGCGCGCGCAGCCGCAGCATGTGCTCGAGGCGCTCTTCGTCCGTCTCCACCGTCCCGTACATCATCGTCGCGGTAGTGCGCAAACCAGCCTGGTGCGCATGCCGCATGACGTCGAGCCACTCGTCCGCGGTGGCCTTGCCGTAGCAGTTCAAGAGCTTGCGCACGCGATCCACCAGGATCTCCGCACCGCCGCCCGGGATGCTGTCGAGACCGGCCGCGATGAGGCGCCGAATCACATCGGGCACGGGCAACCGGGACGTGCGGGACAGGTGCAGGACCTCCGGCGGGGAGAGCGCGTGCAGCTTGAATGACGGGTAGCGCGCCTTGACGGCGCGGAAGACGTCCTCATACCACTCGATGGGCAGGTCGGGATTGTGCCCGCCCTGCAGAAGCAGCTGGACGCCGCCGAGCGCGATGGTCTCGTCGATCTTCCGGAAGATCTCGTCGAAGCCGAGCACGTAGCCCTCGCCGTGGCCCACCGGGCGATAGAACGCGCAGAAGTTGCAGCGCGCCACGCACACGTTCGTGTAGTTCACGTTGCGGTCGATGATGTAGGTGACGATGCCCTCGGGGTGCTTCCGGCGGCGTACCAGATCGGCCATGCGGCCCAGCCACCAGGTGGGCGCAGACCGATACAGGAACAGCGCCTCGTCCGCGGTCACGCGGCCGCCACCGTCGATCCGGGCCTGCAGGGCGTCGAGGTCGTGGCTCATGGGAAGAACCGGAGGGGCCGTCGGGCGGGCGCCAGGCCCAGGTCCACGGCCAGCTCGTGGAAGCGCTCGAGGCCGGCGATCTCGCGCTCACCGAGCCCGTACCTGAGAGTATCACGCAGGTAGTGCAGCACCTTGTCTGCGCCGGCGGCGTCGCCCGGCGCCGTTTCGCGGGCGATGGCGTCGAGCTCGGCCTCGCCGCGGGCCCGCGCGGCCTGCAGCTCGGCCACCTGTTCCTGGTCCAGCACGCCGTCACGCCCCGTCCACGCCGCATAGACGAACGGCAGGCCGGTCATCGCTTTCCACGCCTCGCCGAGGTCGATCTTCGTGGCGCCCACGCGCGCGGCGTCGATATCCAGTGCCGGGTCGCCGATGACCAGCGCGGCGTCGGCGCGGGCCAGCATCATCGCGACGTCCGGCTCGGCGGGCGTGAACGCGGGCGCCGTGCCCCAGTGCTTCGCACAGAGGATGCGGGTGAGCGCGACCGATGTCCGCGAGCTGATGTCGAGGGCCAGGGTCCGCACCCGCTCGATGGGCACCTTCGAGAAAATCGCGACCGAGTCGACCACGCCGTGGGAGCCAATTGCGATGTCGGGCACGATCCGGTAGTCGCCGCGCAGGTACTCGATGGCCGGGATCAGCCCGACGTCCACGCGGCCCTCGTGCAGCAGCGTGGCGCAGACGGCCGGCACATCGAACCGGACGTCGAACAGGTCGGGGCGCGATTCCAGCCCACGCACGAGCGGCTTCGTGTTCAGATACGACACCGCCCCCAGGCGGGCGGGCCTCATGCGGGCCCCTGCTCCACCGGCGTGAAGCCGGCGGCCTCGATGTTCCGACGCACCTCCTCGACGCTGGCACGGCGCCAGCCGAGCGCCGGATCGTCGGAGGGCGCGACGCGATCAAGATGGTTGGCGCCGAAGGTGAGTGCCACCTGGGCGAGCTTGGGCCCGTACTGCTGCCAGTCGACCTGGATGGTCCGCACTTCCGGCAGTGCGATGCGCGCCAGCGCCACGAGGCGCACGTCGTTATAGCCCGTCGTCGGCGTCGCGACCGACTGCTCCCGCGCCAGCGGCGCAAACGTGGTGAGGTGCGGGTTGACCTCCAGAAGGGCTCGGGCCCGCTCGAGGACCGCCAGCCGCCCCTCGTCCAGGCGCTGCACCGACAGCGTCCCCAGCCCGAGGCCCACCGCGCGCACCGCGGCCACCTGGTCCGGCGACACGAGATCCACGGGCGCTTCCGTAATGGCATCGAGGCCGGCCGCTTTGATCGCGGCCAGGACGTCCTCGAGCAGTCCCCACGGCCGCGACGCGACATCGGCCAGCGAGAATCCCGTGAGGCGGACTCCCGCGCCAAGCAGCGCGCGGACACGCTGGATCAGGTCCACGGTGGCCGCCAGCGTTTCGGCGGGGGCCGCCAGGCGCCCCTCCCCGCACGAGGCCGCACGCGTGCCGAGCGCATCGTCCAATGGCTCGCCAGCGGCGATGTCCAGGACGCGCACGTAGCTCACGGTGTCGCCCACCCGGGTGCGCCGGATCTCATCGGACAGCATCCCCAGCGAGAGCACGTCCGAGGCGTCGAGCTCGGCGAGCTCGGCAGCCGTCAGCCGCTCGCCGCCGCGCGCCCGTTCCGCGATTGCCGTGTTGATTTCGATCTCAATCATGATGAGGGCTCACTAGTCACGAACGCCGCCTGGGCCTCGCCCATGCGTGAGACGATCTCGTTGGCGAGCACCAGCGCGGCCCGCCCTTGTTCGCCCGTCACGCCGGGCGGCCGGCGCTCCCGCACCGCGTTGACGAAATCCTCCAGCTCGCGGCGCAGCGGCTCGTCCTTCTTCACGTCCAGCTTGCCGCCGTCGATGCGCGGCATCGCACCCGCCTGGGGCACCAGGCGCCAGACCTCGACCTCCTGCGCCTTGTAGTCGATGGACAGGTACGTACTGCGCTGGAAGAATCGTATCTTCCGGACCTGCTCGCGGCTGATCCGGCTCGCCGTGAGGTTGGCGATGCAGCCGTTGGCGAACTTCAGCCGCGCATTGGCGATGTCCACGCGCGGCGTCAGCACGGGCACGCCCACGGCCTCGATGCCCACCACCTCGCTCCGCACGAGGTCCAGCACCAGCCCGATGTCGTGAATCATCAGGTCGAACACCACATCGATGTCGAGGCTCCGCTCCGGGAACGTGCCCAGGCGATGCACCTCGATGAAGCGCGGCTCGCGCAGGTGGGGGCGTGCGGCCTCGACCGCGGGATTGAAGTGCTCGATGTGTCCGACGGCCAGCACGACACCCGCCAGCCGCGCGGCCTCCAGCAGTTGATCGGCCTCGTCCAGCGCGCGGGTCATCGGTTTCTCGACGAGAACGTGGACGCCGGCGGCCATCAGGGGGATGGCCACGGCCGCGTGCGCCTCGGTCGGCACGGCCACGCTCACCGCATCCACCCGCCCCACCAGGTCCTCCACGCGCCCGATGGCCGCGGTCCCGTGGACGCGTGCAATCTCCGCCGCGCGATCGGCGTTGGTGTCCACGACCCCGACGAGCGACACGCCGGGCAAGGAGGCCAGCACGCGCGCGTGGTGGCGGCCCAGGTGTCCTACGCCCACGACCGCGGCACGCAAGGGGGCGGTGCTCACGGCTTCTCCTTTGCCGTGCGCGGGCGTCCCACGATGGCGATGCCCGCCTCGTTGGCCGACGCCAGCATGTCCTCGCGCTCGAACATCAGTGTCTTCCCCGCGTCCAGCGACAGCAGCGCGGCGCCGGCCAGGCGCATCGCCTGGATCGTGGCCAGGCCGACCACCGGCACGTCGAACCGCATGTCCTGCCCCGGCTTGGCCACCTTGACGATGGCCACGCCTGGCCCGGCGAGATGCCCGGCTCGCGCGATCGTCTCGTCGGTGCCTTCCATGGCTTCCACCGCCACCACGGCCTGGTGCTTCACCGCGATGGTCTGCCCGATGTCGAGCCCCGCGATCACGTCGGCCATCCGGTAGCCGAACGCCAGGTCCTTCTCTTCGTCCTCCGTGGGGTGGCGCCGTGTCATCACGCCCTCGGTCGCCAGCATCGGCTGCAGGAGCGCGGTGGAGTCGATGAGCTCGACGCCGTGATCGCGCATCACGTCAGCCACCGCCGCGATGATGGCGTCGGTGTTGCGCGCCTTCAACCGTGTCAGCACCGCGAGCCCGGTCATGTCGGGCACGATGCCGCCGAAGAGCTTGGTGTGCTTCACCTGGCCGGCCATCACCGCCCGCGTGACGCCCGCCGCCTTCAGGATCTTCAGCCAGCCGCCGAGTTGCCCCAGCCCGGTCCAGTGGACCGAGGCGGCAGGTCCCGGGGATGCCGCGGCCGGCTCGAGATCCTTCGACGCCTCTTCCCTGATGGCCACGACCGTGACCTCGTGGCCCATCGCACGGGCGGCATCGAGCACCAGGAACGGGAACCGGCCGTTGCCGGCGATCAGCCCCAGCTTCATGGCCCGTCAATCGTCCGTGAAGTCGTCCGAGCGACGGCCGCCGCGGCGCAGGATGGCCCCCCGGGTGGCCGTGCGGATGAACTCCACCAGGTAGGCGACTTCCTCGCAGGCCAGCGTCGGGTCCTGCTCGATGTGCTGCAGCGCCTGGGTGGTGTTCAGCTTCGACTGGAGCAGGTAGCGGTAGGCGCGCTTGAGCTGCCCCACCCGCTCCTCGGTGAATCCCCGCCGGATGAGCCCGATCTTGTTGAGGCCGTACACGCGCGCGCGGTTCCCCACCGACTTCGCGAACGGCAACGCGTCCTTGGTCACCACCGAGTAGCCGCCGATGAACGCGTGGCGCCCGACCCGGCAGAACTGGTGAACGCCGGAGTAGGCGCTGATGGTCGCGTAGTCCTCGACGGACACGTGGCCGCCGAGCGTGGCCGCGTTCCCGAAGATCGTGTGGTTCCCGATGTGGCAGTCGTGCGCCACGTGGGCGTAGGCCATGAAGAGGTTGTCGTCGCCGATGGTGGTCTCGCCGCCGCCGCCGGCCGTGCCGCGGTGGATGGTGACGAACTCGCGGAAGATGTTGCGCTGGCCGATGACGAGGCGGGTGTCCTCGCCGCGGTACTTGAGGTCCTGCGGCGGCAGGCCAATCGAGGCGAACGGGAACACCTCGGTCCCGTCGCCGACGCTGGTATTGCCGTCGATCACGGCGGAGGCGCCCACGCGCACGCCGCAGCCGAGCACGACCTTGGGGCCGATGACCGCGAACGGCCCGACGACGGTGCCATCCCCCACGCGCGCATCGGGGTGCACGCGCGCCGACGGGTCAATCTGCGGGCTCTCGGGGTAGACCGCCAGCAGCAGTTCGGCCTCGGCCACGGTCTGCCCGCCCACCGACGCGACGCCGTGGGCGCGGACCAGCGGGCCGTTGCGGCGGCCGAGCGTGATCGCCAGGTGCAAACAGTCGCCCGGCACGACCTGGCGCCGGAACTTCGCGCGGTCGACGCCGCGCAGCGCGACCTGCCCGGCGGGCCGGCCGCCCCGCTCCTCGACGAGCAGCAGCGTCGCCACCTGCGCCAGCGCCTCGATGGTGAGGACGGCCGGCAGGAGCGGTGTGCCCGGGTAGTGGCCCTGGAAGAACTCCTCGTTGACGGTGACGTTCTTGACGCCCACCATGCGCCGGCCCGGCTCGTGCTCGTCGATGCGATCGACGAGCAGCGAGGGGAAACGCAGGCAGAGACGGTCGAGGACCCGCGGGATGCCGGCGCTCACTGCACCGGGGGCTTGCCGCCGGCCGGCTTGGCCGCGTCGAGCTTCTTGATGACGTCCGCCGAGATGTCGAGCGCCGCATCGGCCCACACGAGCCCGGCGTCGGGGCCGTTGAAGATGAAGTGCAGCCCCTTCTCGCGCCCGAGCTCCTGGAGCACCGGCTCGAGCCTCACCTGGAACTCCTGCTGCAGCTGCTGCTGGAGTTCCTGGACCTCGGCCTGCGCGTCCTGCGTGAAGCGCTGGATCTCGACCTGCAGCCGCTCCACCTGCTTCTGCAACTCGCCCGCGGCCGTCACGCTGAGCACGCCGGCCTCCTTCTCGAGCTTCTGCTGCGCGGTCTGCAGCTGCTTGTTCTTCTCGTTCAGCTCCGCAGCCTTCTTCTGCTGGAGCGCCTGGATCTTCGTCGTCGCGGCCTTGCCCTCCGCCGACTCGTTCGCGATGCGCTGCAGGACGACGTAGGCGACCTTCGAGCCTTCAGGGAAGGGGCGCGGCGGGGCGGGCGGTGCCGCCTGCGGCGCCGGAGCGGGCGCGGTGGCCTGCGGCGCGGGCGCCGCGGGCGCCTGCGCGAACACGGGCGCGGCCGCCATCAAGGTAATCGTGCCGACAACGGCGAAGGCTCTCATTCCAGTCAATCCTTTCATATGCAATGACCAACCCGGCATCTTATACTACTTTCATGTTCCGTTCCGTGTTCCGCCCGGTGTCGCTCGTCGTCCTGCTCGCGGTGATGCCGGCCTGCAGCGACGACCAGCCCACCACGCCGACGACGCCGACCAATCCGCCGGTCACCGAGACCTTCAGCGGCTCCATCAACCCGAATGGCGCGGCCACGCACACGTTCACGGGATCCACGGCGGGCAACGTCACCGCCACGCTCAGCGCCGTCGGTCCCGACAGCGCCACCATCGTCGGCTTCCTGCTCGGGGTGTGGAACGGCGGCAGCTGCACGACGGTCACCGCCAGCGATGCCGCCGCCCAGAACACGGTTCTCTACGGCAACCTGTCCGCCTCCGCCGTTCTCTGCGTCCGCGTCTACGACGTGGGCCGCCTCACCGAGAACGCCACCTACGAAATCACCGTCGTTCACCCCTGAACGGCGTCAGAACGTCGAGCCCACGGCGAACCGGAACTGGAAGGCCTTCGCCGGCCGCAGGCTGTTCGTGTAGATACCGCCACGCTGCGGGTTGAAGGCGAAGATCAGCCGAAACGGCACGTTCAGCACCGGCATGAAGAAGCGGATCTCGGCGCCGGTGGAGGTCTTGAACGCGCTCCGCTCCCCCACCACGCGCGTCGTCGGCGGCTGCGCGTTCGGATTGCCGAGGTAACCCGGGTTGAACGGGTCCGTGAGCACCGTCGACGGATCCGGCACCACCTCGGTGATGTCCTCCTTCATCGCGAACGACTCACCCCGCACCCGCACCTGGCCCGCGTCGTAGAACAGGATCAGGCGGACCGGGCCGGCGATGGAGATCATGTACTCCGCGTTGAACAGCAGGCTCTTGTTGCCGCCGAGCACCAGTCCCGTGTTCAGATCGCGGGGGCCGATGGAGCGGATATCGAAGCCGCGCACGCTGTACTCGCCGCCCAGGAACAGCGTCTCGTAGATGGGGAGGTTCTCGGTGTCGCCGTAGGGCCGGACGTACTCGATCTGCCCGCGCACGCCGAAGG
>CAZLBU010000085.1:9729-9940 GCA_964557815.1 uncultured Bifidobacteriaceae bacterium
TTGTGGATGCAGCTGGGCGTGACCTTGCTGATGGTCCGCCGCCCGCCGGCGCCGAGCAGCAGCGAGTCGGCCAGGAACGGGTTCTGCGCGACGATCGCGGGGTTGTTGTAGAAGGGGTTCAGCTCGGAGACGCGCACCCGCTCGTAGCTGTACGTGAAGAACATCCGCGAGAAGTTCGCCACGGGGAAGCCCGTGGTGAGGTTGCCGCCCG
>CAZLBU010000086.1:0-1504 GCA_964557815.1 uncultured Bifidobacteriaceae bacterium
CAATCAGCAATCATCAATGGACAGCGACTCCCCCTACCACAGCCCCAGCACCTTCCACCATGCGAAGCCCAGGGTGAGCCAGATGGCCAGGTTGGCGAGCGAGACGACGAACCCCACCCGCCACCAGTCCGCGAGCGACACATAGCCCACCCCGAACAGGATGGGGCCCGTCGTCGTCCCGTAGTGGGTGAGGCCGGCCGGGAGGTTCGCGAGGCACAGCAGGCTGTACACCGCCAGCTGGGGCGGCACGCCGATGCCGACGAGCAGGACAACGAAGGGCGGGAACATGGCGAGCACGTGCGCCGTGATGCTGGCAAAGGCGTAGTGCGTGTAGAAGTAGATGACCAGGATCCCGAGCAGGACCGCGAGCCACGGGATGCCCACGAACAGCCCCCCCACGGTCTCGGCGAACACCGCGGTCGTGCCGGTCGCATTGAGCAGCGTTCCCATCTGCAGCAGGCCGCCATACCAGACGAAGACGTCCCACGCGGCGCGCTCGCTCGTGGCCGCCTGCCAGGGCATCGTGCCCGTCAGCAGCAGGACACCGATGCCGAGCAGCGCGACGAAGGTGACGTCGAGGCGGTGCCAGGTGGACGTGATCCACAAGAGGCCCACGCCGGCGAAGACGCCGAGCGTGATCCACTCGTCGCGGGACATCGGTCCCATCTTCTGGATCTCGCTCGCCGCGAAGCGCGGCGCCTCGGGCGTGCGCGTGATCCCGGGCGTGAGCATGCGGTGCACCACCCAGGGCACGACCGCGCACGAGGCCAGCCCGGGCACCACGGCCGCCACCAGCCAGCTGCTCCAGGTGACCTCGACGTTGACCAGCTTCGCCGCCAGGTTCGCCCCCAGCACGTTGCTGGCCTGCCCGGTGAAGAACATCGCGCAGGCCACCGCCGAGCCCTGGTAGAGGGCGGCCACCAGGAACGTCCCCATCCGGCCCGCCGTGGGGCCCGGGTGCGAGTCGAAGAGCTCCGCGATGCGCCGCGCGATGGGCAGGAGCATCCCGGCCGAGCGCGCGGTGATGGAGGGCACACCCGACGCGAGCGTGACGTCGGTCATCAACAGCGCATAGGACACCCCGAGCGAGCTGCGCCCGACCGCGCGGATGAACACGAGCGCGATGCGCCGCGCGAGGCCCGTGTCGAGCATCGATCGCGCGATCAGCATGGCGACAATCACCAGCCAGACCGAGGGCTCGGCGAAGCCGCCGAGCGCCTCGCGCATCGGCGTCCCGTTGGCGACCATGGCGGTCAGCCCGAGCAGCACCAGTGCCGAGGCCGGCAGCGGCTCGATGATCATGCCGACGATGACGCAGCCGAAGATGGCGGCCAGGCGCCATCCCTGCGGCGTGATGGCCTCGGGCCGCGGCACGGCGTAGGCGATGACGAGATAGAGGGCGAGGAGCGCGACCAGGCCGCGCACGCGGACGCGCGCGGGCGTGGGGGCAGGAGGCGGCATGTGGCCGCGATTATATGGTTCTGGGGTTCTGGGGTTCTCAGGT
>CAZLBU010000086.1:1593-9928 GCA_964557815.1 uncultured Bifidobacteriaceae bacterium
ACCACGGGGTCGGCGAGGGGGGCCAGTGAGTAGTGCATCCAGACCCCGCTCCGGCGGGCATTCACCAGGCCCGTGCGGCGGAGAAAGGCGAGGTGCCGGGACGCCGTCGGTTGCGGCACGCCGAGGCTGGCGTGGATGTCGCACACGCACACTTCGCCGTCCGTGAGGAGCGACAGGATCCGCAGGCGCGTGGGATCCGCGAGCGCCCCGTAGACGGAGGTCAGCGCGTCGAGGTCCTTCAGCCGCGGGACCGGACGCGGCGTGCAGCAGGGCATTGACATATTCGCCTTGACAAATATATCACCGCCGTAGATATTCGCTTTAGCGAATACAACCCGGGTGCAAGGGTGCAAGGGTGCAAGGGTGCAAGGGTGCAAGGGTGCAAGGGTGCAGGGGTGCAGGGGTGCAGGGGTGCAGGGGTGCACAGGAGCAGGAGGCATCGATGGCGAGCGAAACGGCGGCGAACATCACGGCGGTCGTGAAGGAGAAGTACGGCGAGGCCGCGCGGCGGGCCGCGCAGGGCCAGACCAGCTGCGGCTGCGGCAGCGGCGAGGGGAACTGCGATCCGATCACCAGCGACCTCTACGACGCCTCGCAGATTGGCGTCCTGCCCCTCGAGGCCGTCGTCGCCTCCCTCGGCTGCGGCAACCCGACGGCGCTGGCCGAATTGAAGCCAGGCGAGACCGTGCTGGATCTGGGCTCAGGCGGCGGCATCGACGTCCTGTTGTCGGCTCGCCGCGTCGGGCCCACCGGCAAGGCCTACGGCCTGGACATGACCGACGACATGCTGGCGCTCGCGCGCGAGAACCAGAAGAAGTCGGGCCTCACGAACGTGGAGTTCCTGAGAGGAGAGATCGAGCACATCCCGCTGCCCGACGATTCGGTGGACGTCATCATCTCGAACTGCGTGATCAACCTCTCGGCCGGCAAGGACGCGGTCCTGCGCGAGGCCTTTCGCGTGCTGAAGCCCGGCGGACGATTCGCGGTGTCGGACGTGGTCGTCCGCGGGGGCGACGTGCCCGCGGAGGTGCGGAGGAACATGGAGCTATGGATTGGCTGCGTGGCTGGCGCGCTCGAGGAGACGGAGTACCGCCACAAGCTCGCGGCCGCCGGCTTCGGGGATGTGGACGTCGAGCCGACGCGTATCTACCGCGCGGAGGATGCGAAGGCGTTTTTGGCCAGCGCGGGCCTGGACCGCGAGGGTCTGGCCGAATCGGTGGACGGCCGTTTCATGAGCGCGTTCGTGCGCGCCACGAAGCCCGGCGGCGTGAAGGTCGAGCCGTGCTGCGCGCCCGGCTGCTGCAGCTGAGGCTGGCGACCCGTCTGTCGCGCTGACGCTGCAATTCCTCCTTGGGGCACCCGTCCCCGCCGGCGGGTGTCCCACACTTCTCTCCCTGCCTTCCCGATCCCATCCACGCCGGCGGCCCCTGCCGCGGCGCGCCCCCTCCCGTCCCTTCCGAGTTAACCCACTCGTAACAGGCCCGTCACGACGGCTTCACCCCCCCTCGGTAGCCTGACAAGGTGTCCGAGGGACCACGGTCTCTTCCATTGTCATTTCGCGCCCCGGGCCCGTACCCGTTTTCAACGAGGAATCGCATGACTGTTCGATTTGCACGCGCGGCCGCGCTCTCCGGCCTGCTGCTGGGCGTCGCGTGGACTCCCGCGCTCGCCGAGCCGGCCGCACAGGCCGCCGCCGCACGGAAGGTGCGGGTCACCGGCATCGTCCGTGACGAGTCCAACAACATCACCATGCCCGGCGTGGCCGTGGAGGTCGTGGGCCAGCCGGATGCGACGGTGTACACCGACGTGGACGGCCGCTACATCCTGGAGCTGCCGCCCGGCAGCTACGAGCTGCGCGTGGCGATGGACGGCTATGAGCCCTCGGTGGCCCGGGTGGACGTGGCCGCCGGCGCGAGGACCGTGGACGCCAACATCGGCATCGCCATGGCGAAGTTCGCCGAGACGGTGACGGTCCGCGGCGACGCGCCCATCGACGCGGTCACCTCCTCGCAGGAGGTGCAGCTCATCGAGCGCAAGAACGCGCCCATCATCACCGACAACCTGGGCGCGCAGGAGATGCGCAGCAACAACGACGGCGATGCCGCCGCGGCCATGCAGCGCGTGACCGGCATCTCGGTGGTGGACAACCAGTACGTCTTCGTGCGCGGCCTCGGCGAGCGGTACAGCAACACGACACTGTCCGGCGCGACGCTGCCGACGACCGAGCCGGACAAGAAGGTCGTGCCGCTCGACATGTTCCCATCGGGCCTGCTCGACAGTGTGCAGGTGGCGAAGTCGTACTCGCCGGAGCGCTCCGCCGAGTTCGCCGGCGGCCTCGTGCAGGTGAATCCCATCAAGCTGCCGAACCGCCCGGTGCTGGACTTCTCGTATGGCGTGTCGGCCTTCACGACGGCCACGGGCAGGAGCATTCCGCTCAGCTCGCTGGGCTCGCGCGACTGGCTGGGCTTCGACAACGGTTCCCGGGCGCTTCCCGGATCGTTCCCCGACTCGAAGATCGTGCGTCGTGGCGTCTACACGCCGAGCGTGGGCTTCACGCCCGACGAGATCACGGCCTTCGGCCGCGCGCTGGACAACACCTGGCGTCCCCGGGATGCCGACGGCGCACCCGGGCAGAACTGGGGCATCGTGACCGGCAACCGCTTCGGCAGGCTCGGCGTCGTGGCCAGCGTCTCGCACTCCTACAAGGAGACGTTCGTGCGCGAAGACCGCGCGTTCTACCGCGTGGACGAGGGCGACGCGCTCGAGGCGGTGAGCGACTACGACATCCAGTACGGCACCCAGAAGGCCCAGATTGGAGCCGTGGCCAATCTCGCCTACGAGCTCTCCACGAACCATCGGCTGTCCTTCGAGAACTTCTACACGCACAGCGGGCGGGACGAGGGCCGCTACTTCGAGGGGCCGAACACGGAGAACAACTTCTACTACTTCAACAACCGCCTCCAGTACGTCGAGGAGGGCCTGATGTCGAACGGGGTGAGCGGCGAGCACTTCTTCCGCGGCCTCTCGAACAGCCGCCTCGACTGGCGCGCCACCTACGCGCGGGCGAACCGCAACGAGCCGGACCTGCGCGAGACGCTCTACCAGGCGAACCTGGTCCGCTCGGCGGACGGCGCGTTCGGCTACAGCGGCACGCCGGTCCTCGCGGATGAGTCGCAGAGCGGGTTCCGGATGTTCAACGACCTGGACGACGACACCCTCGACGTGGCCGCCAACTGGAGCCTCTTCAGCACGGCGGGCGACCGCCCGACGCAGTACAAGTTCGGCATCAGCGTCATCGACCGCGACCGATCGTTCACGTCGCGCCGGTTCCGGTTCATCCCCAACACGACCACGTCCGGCGGTTCGGTGCCGGTGGATCTCCGGCTGACGCCGGAGGAGATCTTCGTGACCGAGAACATCGGCACGGCCTTCCGCTTCAACGAGGAAACACGGCCGGTGGACGCCTACGACGGGCAGCAGAGCACGCTGGCCGGCTACGGCATGGTGGACGTGGCGCTGAAGCCCCGCACGCGCCTCGTCGCGGGCGCGCGCGTGGAGCGGTTCGCGCAGGAGGTGACCTCGTTCGACCCGTTCGGGCTGTTCCTCAGCACGACGACGTCGGAGAACAACAACACCGATGTGTTTCCGTCGGTGAACCTGGTGCAGGGCGTGACCGCGAACTCGAACATCCGCCTGAGCTACAGCGCCACGGTGAACCGCCCCGAGTTCCGCGAGCTGGCCACCTTCGAGTTCACGGACGTCGTGGGCGCCCGCGCCGTGCGGGGCAACCCCGAGCTGCAGCGCGCCATCATCCAGAACGTGGACGCGCGATGGGAACTGTTCCCGGGCGCGCGCAACGTGCTGGCCTTCAGCACCTTCTACAAGTACTTCGACCAGCCCATCGAGCGCGTGGTGATTGCCGGCGCCCAGCCCATCGTCACTTTCCAGAACGCGGAGAGTGCGCGGAACTTCGGTTTCGAGGTTGAGGCGGCCCGCGAGCTCGTCAAGGGGCTCTACGTCAACGCCAACTACACGTTCGTGGACTCGAAAATCACCCTCAACCCGGCGCAACGCACGGTGCAGACCTCGCTCGAGCGCGCGCTGGCGGGCCAGTCGCGCAACGTGTTCAACATCACCACCGAGTACGCCCACCGCGGCTTCAACGTCCGCCTGCTGGTCAACCGCTACGGCGATCGCATCTCGGACGTCGGCTCCAACGGCGCGCCGGACATCATCGAGCAGGGCCGGCCGCAGATCGACCTGGTGATGTCGCAGCGCATCGGGCGGTTCAACGTCCGGTTCGGCGTCGATAACATGGCCGACAGCCGCTACAACTACACGCAGGGCGTGGGCGCCACCGAGGAGCGTGAGCGCTCCTACGTGCTGGGCCGCACCATCAGCCTCTCGCTCGGCCTCAACGTGTTCTGAACACCGATGGGGACGCAGATGACGCAGAGGCCGCAGATCACCCAGAGGCCGCAGATGGCGCCGATCACGCAGAGGCCGCAGATGGCGCAGATGGCGCAGAGCAGGCAAATCACACCGGGTGTCAGGAGACGGGGAGTAATCGAGGCAATCATGAATCAGGCATGGCAGAGAATGGCTGGCGCGGCGCTGTGCGCGGCGCTGCTGGCGGGCGGGATGGTGCCGGTGTCGGCGGATCAGGCGCCGCCGGCCAGCGTCCCGGGCATCGACAAGCCGGTGATCGTGGTCACCGGCGAGATCAACGGCGCGGGGAGCTGGACGAACAACTTCGTCTACGTCCTGCGCGGCGCCGTGTTCGTCAATGCGGGCGGCACGCTGAACATCCAGGCCGGGACCCTCGTGGTTGGCGAGGCGGGCAGCGTCGGCACGCTCATCGTCCTGCGCGGCGGGCGGCTGAACGCGCTCGGCACGCGCGAGCAGCCCATCGTCTTCACGAGTGACCAGCCCGTGGGGCAGCGCGCGCGGGGCGACTGGGGCGGCATCATCCTGAACGGCTCCGCGCCGCTCAACATCCCCGGGGGCGAGGGCGTGGGTGAGGCGCAGACCGGCGTCTACGGCGGCGACAACCCGGAGGACAGCAGCGGATCCATGCGCTACGTCCGAGTGGAGTTCGCCGGCACCGAGTTCAGCCCGGACAACGAGCTCAACGGCATCGCCTTCCAGGGCGTCGGCCGCGGAGGCAGCTACGAGTACATCCAGGTCCACATGAACCGCGACGATGCTTTCGAGTGGTTCGGCGGCACCGCGGACATCAAGTACGCCATCGCGTCGAACGCCGGCGACGACAGCTTCGCCTGGACGTTCGGCTGGACCGGCCGCGCCCAGTTCCTGGCCGTGCACCAGCGAAGCGACGATGCCGACTGGGGCATCGAAGCCGACAACAACGAATTCAACAACAACCTGCTCCCGCGCGCGAACCCGCAGATCTACAACATGACCATCTGCGGCGACCCGGACCGCAACGAGGGCGCGGAGAGCATCCGCGGCGTGCTGTTCCGCCGCGGCACGGCGGTGACGTTCCGGAACTTCCTGATTGCCGGATCGAAGACGCTGGGCATGCAGATTGACGGCTCGGCCACGCTGGAGCAGGTGGCCAACGGCACGACGCAGATCGGCGCCGGGGTCATCTGGGGGCCGACAACGCCGTTGCACGCCAGCGTGCAGCCGTTCGTGGCCAGCGGCCGCTTCCCGGACGTTCGCGTGAACGTGGACGGAGGCCTCTCGACCGCCTGCTTCAACCACGAGGCGCCGGACTTCCAGCCCCTGTCGACGGCGACGCTGGCCGGAGGCCAGCTGGCCCCGATTCAGCCGCCCAACGACGGGTTCTTCGAGGCCGTGACGTTCATTGGCGCCGTGCCACCGCCGCCCGGCGACGACTGGACGAGCGGGTGGACGGCGTATCCACAGAGGTAGGGGCACGGAGGTTCGAGGCACGGGGGTTCGAGGCACGCGGGTTCGAAGCCCGGAGGTTCGAAGCCCGGAGGTTCGAGGCACCGGGTTCGAGGCACGGAAGGTCGAACCTCGTGCCGGCCGGATTCCCACCGGTCACAGCCGGTCGGGAACGCGGGAGACGGGCCGGGTATACCGGTGCCGCCTCCCGTAGTACTTTCTGAGGCGCATGCGATTCTGGGTTCTCGTCATCGGATTGGCCGCCCTGGCCGCGTGTGGACCGTCGAAAACGCCACTGGCCGACACCAGGGATTCGGCACGGGCCGTCGCCCAGGCGGTCATCGAGGGCCTGGAGGCGGGGGACCGGGCGACCCTGACCGCACTGACCCTCTCCGAGCAGGAGTTCCGCGACCGCGTCTGGCCTGAGCTTCCCTCCGCGCGGCCGGAGCGCAACCTGCCGTTCTCCTACGTCTGGGGCGATCTTCGCCAGAAAAGCGAAGAGAGCCTCCGCGTCCTGCTCGCCACGCATGGCGGCCAGCGCTACACACTCGTGGACGTGCGCTTTGCCGACCGGACCCCCTACCAGACCTACACCGTGCACCGGGCGGCCACGTTCGTGGTCCGCGACGCGACCGGACAGGAGCACGATCTGCGCCTGTGCGGGTCGATGATCGAGCAGGACGGGCGCTGGAAGGTGTTCAGCTACGTGGTAAACGACTGAGGCCCTGCCGCGACAGATGTAACAGCCGTGTAACACGTCTGTGACATACTCTCGGCGTGCGATTCAGCCTGATTCCCCGAGAGGGGAAGTTCTTCGACGACTTCACCGCCCTCGCCGACCGCATCGTCTCGGGCGCCACGCTGCTCGAGCGGATGCTGGCCTCCGACCCGCCGGCCTGGGACACCGCGCTCCAGATCAAGCAGATCGAGAACGAGTGCGACGCGCTCACCCACAACATCATCAAGCGGCTGAACAAGACCTTCGTCACGCCGATCGACCGCGAAGACATCCACGCCCTGGCCACGTCGCTCGACGACGTGATGGACGCCATCGACGCGGCCGCCGGCGTGCTCCGGCGCTACCGGATGGCCTCGCTCCGCTACGGCGCGCGCGAGCTGGCATCGCTCACCTGGCAGGCCTCGGTGCAGATGAAGGTCGCCGTCGAGGCGCTCGACCGGCGCGAGGGCGTGCACGAGCGCGCGGTGGAGGTGAACCGGCTCGAGAACTCGGCCGACGACGTGCACGACGAAGCGCTCCGGCGGCTGTTCGAGGAGGAGCGGGACGCCATCACCCTCATCAAGTGGAAGGAAGTCCTCGACCTGCTGGAAGAGGCGACGGACCGCTGCGAGGACGTGGCCAACGTCCTCGAGAGCGTGGTCGTGAAGCACGGGTAGCGCACCGTGGAGTTCGCGCTGGTCGCGCTCGTCATCGTCGTCGCCCTCGTCTTCGACTATATCAACGGCTTCCACGACGCGGCGAACTCCATCGCCACGGTCGTGTCGACGCGCGTGCTCTCGCCTGGCAAGGCGGTGATGTGGGCGGCGTTCTTCAACTTCGCCGCGGCCTTCGGCTTCGGCACCGCCGTGGCGAGAACGGTGGGCTCGGGGATGATCGACATCACGATCGTCACCACCGCCGTCATCCTGGCCGGCCTCATCGGCGCCATCGTCTGGGACCTCATCACGTGGTACGTCGGCCTGCCCACCAGCTCCTCGCATGCGCTGATCGGCGGATACGCGGGGGCGGCGGTCGCCAAGGTCGGGACCGGCGCGATCATCGCCAGCGGCTGGACCAAGACGCTCATCTTCATCGTCCTGGCGCCGGCCATCGGCCTGCTGCTCGGCCTGTCGCTCATGACGGCCATCTTGTGGATGTTCCAGGGCTTCGCGCCGTCGCGTGTGGACCAGTGGTTCCGCCGCCTCCAGCTGGTTTCGGCCGCGCTCTACAGCCTGGGCCACGGCGCCAACGATGCGCAGAAGACGATGGGCATCATTGCCGGGGCCCTCTTCGCCGGCGGGTTCATCAACGAGTTCCGCATCGACATGTGGGTCGTCCTCGCCGCGCACGCGGCCATCGCGGCGGGAACGCTCTCCGGCGGCTGGCGCATCATCCTGACGATGGGGCAGAAGATCACGCGCCTGCAGCCGGTCGGCGGCTTCGCGGCCGAGACGGCAGGCGCCATCTCGCTCTTCACGGCGACGGCGCTCGGCGTGCCGGTCAGCACGACGCACACCATCACCGGCGCCATCGTCGGCGTCGGCTCCACGCGCCGGCTCTCGGCCGTGCGATGGGGTGTCGCGGGAAGAATCGTGTGGGCGTGGATCCTCACCATTCCCGCGTCCGCGCTCATCGCTGCCGGGGCGTTCTACCTGCTCGCCGCCATCGGGATGCCGTAGAGGCGGCGCGCGGGTGCGAACAGGTGCGGGCAGGTGCGAACAGGTGCGGGCAGGTGCGAACAGG
>CAZLBU010000087.1:0-491 GCA_964557815.1 uncultured Bifidobacteriaceae bacterium
CTTGTCGATGGAGTAGCGGAGCACCTGGTCGCTCGCCCGCAGCAGGGTGGCCGCCAGCAGCGTCCCGGTGGCCAGCAGGCCGACGGACGTGGCCGTCAGCGCCAGGGGGACGATGAACAGCGTGAGGCCGATACCGGCGTGGCGCAGCACGCGCCCGGTGAGCAGGAGCTGCAGCAGCAGCGCCGCCACACCGGCCGCCACGTTGAAGGTGCCGAAGAACATGGCCAGCGCATCGGTGTCGGGGATGGCGGCCTTGGCCATGGCCTTGAACTGCCAGGCCTCCACCGTGGTCGCCAGCGACGAGAGCAGGATGACGGCGCCGATGGCTTTGAGGTAGCGCGAGCCCGCGATCACCTCGAGCGCGGCGATGAGGCCGCCGGACTCGCCCACGGGCTGCTCTCCGTCCACGCGGCCCGGCCGGTAGTGCCAGATGACCAGGACCAGCCCGATGCAGACCAGGTACGCCAACGCCGTCACGAGCAGCATCACCT
>CAZLBU010000087.1:501-9887 GCA_964557815.1 uncultured Bifidobacteriaceae bacterium
GGTGCCGTACTCGCCCACGGCCACCCGCGTGGCCAGGCCGCCGACAATCCACCCGAGGATGGCGCCGCTGCCCACCAGGCCGAACGAGCGCTTCGCCTCGCGCGTCGTGAGCACGAAGTTCGCGAGCGTCCAGACCTGCGCCGGGGCCAGCACCGACAGGATGCCCACCCAGACGTAGATCAGCAGGAAGAGCGTCGGGCTCTCCTCGCCGGGCCTCGTGGCCCACCACCAGAAGCCCAGGGCGGAGGCGGCGAACCCGAGCAGGCTGGCCACCTGCAGGTTGCGCAGGTTCAGGCGCTCGCCTGCCCGGATGTAGATGGAGGCCACCACGCCGACGAACAGGGCGATGGCGATGTCGGCGAACGGCAGGTCCGCGGCCCGGTAGCGCTCGAGGAACAGGGCGTCGCGGGCCGCCTTGCTGGCCACCGAGCCGCCCATGACGAGGAACAGGTACGCGAAGAGCGGAAGCGAGCGGCGAAGCTCGCGCGCGTTCATGCCCAGGAGGCGTTGGAGCAGGACCATGTCGCCGGCGGCCGGCGGCTAGGAGTTTACCGGATACCGGGCGCTCGGAGCGGCCCGTCACCGGGAAACGCCGGCCCGGAGCAGTCGGCGCGCACCGTTGCGGTAAGATGCCCCGCAGTGCCCGCCCGCCTGCTCCGCCCCCTTGTGCAGTTCCGTGACGGTGAGATCACCACCGGGCTGCTCATGTTCCTGTATTCGTTCCTGGCGATGGCGGGCTACAACATGATCAAGCCCGTCACGCGCGGGCTGTTCATCGAGAAGCTGGGCGCCGAGAACCTGCCCTGGGTCCAGTTCGGAGCGGGCATCGTCATCGGCCTGATCATGCAGGGCTACACGCGGGTCATCGCCGTCGTGCCGCGGCGGTGGATGATCCCGGTGACGCTGGCGGGCCTCGTGGCGCTGATGGCCGCCTTCTACGTGCTCTTCGCCGGGTTCCCGGCGAACCGTGGAGTGGCGGTCGGCTTCTACCTGTTCGGCCTCATCACCGGCATTCTCCTCATCAGCCAGTTCTGGACCCTGGCCAACGACGTCTACGACCCGCGGCAGGCCAAGCGCATCTTCGGCTTCATCGGCGCGGGCGCCAGCCTCGGCGGCTTCGCCGGTGCAGCCCTGACCTCCGCCGTGGTCGAGCAGATCGGGACCAACTCGGTGCTGCTGGTGAGCGCCGCCACGCTGGCCGTATGCACCCTGACGGCGGGGCTCGTCGTCCGGCGCGAGCCCAACGCCGGGCGCAGCGACGCCAGCAAGACCGGCGAGGAGACCAGCGTGAGCGGTTCGGAGGCGTGGCGGCTGCTGAAGTCGTCGCGGCACCTGCAGACCATCGCGATGGTCATCGGCTTTGCCGCCATCGGCGCGGCCATCATCGAGCAGCAGCTCAACATGGCCGCGGCCGAGTCGCGCGGGGCCCAGAACGTGGACGCGGTGACGGCCTTCCTGGCGCAGATCACGGCCTACCTCTCCATCATCGGCTTCCTCGTGCAGGTGCTGCTCACCAGCCGCATCCACCGGTTCCTGGGCATCGGGTTCGCCCTGATGATCCTGCCGGTCGTGGACAGCGTCACGGGGCTGCTGATGCTCATGAACGGGGCGCTCTGGACGGCGGGGCTGGCGCGCATCATGGACACCTCGCTCCGCTACACGGTGGACAAGACCACGCGCGAAATCCTGTTCCTGCCGCTCCCGGTGGACATCAAGTACCAGGCGAAGCCGTTCATCGACGTCACGGTGGACCGGGTGGCCAAGGGCCTGGGCGCGCTGATGCTCCTCGTCCTGGTTCAGGAATGGGGCCTGGACCTCAGCTGGCGGCAGCTGAGCTACGCCAGCGTGACGATGATGGTCATCTGGGGCGCGTTCGCCTTGAACGCCCGCCGCGAGTACCTCAAGGCGTTCAGGAAGAGCCTCGAGCAGCAGGACGTGCGGCCGTCTGAGGTGCGCCTCGACACCGGCGATCTCTCCACGATCGAGACCCTGCTCACCGAGCTCTCGCACCCCGAGCCGCGCCGGGTGCTCTACGCCATCGACATGCTCGAGGCGCTCGACAGGCGCCAGTTCGTCACCCCGCTCCTGCTCCGCCACGACTCTCCCGAAGTGCGCACCCGGGCCCTGCGCCTGGCGCGGTACACCACGTCGGAGGCGGGCGCGCGCTGGCTGCCGGGCGTGGAACGCGCGCTCGGCGACGAGGACGGCGAAGTGCGCCTGGCGGCGGCCCGCGCCCTGGCCACGCTCCGCGGCGAAGCCGCGGTGGACGTCATGCGGCCCTACCTGGATCACCACGACCTCAACCTGGTCGTGACGGCGGCCGCGGCGCTGGCGTCGAGCGAGGTGCCGTCGGACGTGGACCGCGCGGAAGAGACGTTCCGGCGGCTGGCCTCCGACACGCGGGCCTCGGCCAGCGAGTTGAGGCGCCAGGTGGCCCGCGCCCTCGGCCTGGTGACGAACCCCCGGTTCCGGCCGCTGCTCGTGCCCCTGATGTACGACGACAACTACTTCGTCGCACGCGCGGCCATCAACAGCGCCGGCACCATCGGCGGCGACGACTTCCTCTACGTGCCCACGCTGGTCACGCTGATGCGGAATCGCCGGCTGAAGGAGCCGGCCCGGAAGGTCCTGGTGGGATACGGCGAGGCCGTCGTGCCGACGCTGGCCTACTTCGCGGCCGACAGGGACGAGGACATCTGGGTGCGCCGCCACGTGCCCTCCACGCTGGCGCGCATCCCGTGCGCCGCTTCGGTGCAGGCGCTCGTGGCCGCGCTCGACGCCCTGGACGAGTTCCTGCGCTACAAGGCCATCACGGCCCTCGAGCGGATCCGGCGCGAGCACCCGTCGCTGGCGATCGACCGGGCCGCGGTCGAGCGCCACGTGCTGGCGGAAGCCGGGCGCGCGTTCAGTGCCCTCACGCTCTACACCAACCTCTTCGTCACCGGCGGCCTCTCGCCCGCCTGCCTGCTCGCGCGGGTCCTCGAGGAGAAGCGGCGTCGCGCCATGGGCCGCGTGTTCCAGCTGCTCGGGCTGGTCCATCCCCCGTCGGACGTCGCCGCGGTGGCGGCCACGCTGGAGACGGGCGATGCCCGCCGCCGATCGGGCGCCGTCGAATACCTCGACAACCTGCTCTCGGGCGACCTGCGCCGCCGCGTGATGCTGCTCGTCGAGGACATGCCGGAGCCCGAACGCGTGCGCAAGGGCAACGTCATCTACAAGACGCGCCCGCGCGACGTGGAGGACACGGTCGCGCAGCTCGTGCACGACGAGAACCAGGTGGTGTCCGCGGCGGCGATCCACCTGGTCGAGGAACGCGGGATGTGGTCGCTCGCCGGGGATCTGGAGCACGTGCTGCAGCACCGTGACCCGCGGGACTGGCACGTCTTCGAGGCGGCGTCCTGGGCGCTGGCCGCCTCGCGTATGCCCGCCGAGCGCCGCCGCCAGCTCTGGCAGGAGCCGCTGCCCGCCGTCGTGCTCGTGGACAGGCTGCGGCGCCTGCCGCTCTTCGACTTCGCGTCGATCGACGAGCTGTTCCGCATCGCCGCCCTCGGAGGGCAGGTCCGCCACGAGAGCTCGCGGAGCATCTTCGAGCGGGGCACCGCCCCGGCCACGCTGCAGTTCGTCCTGGACGGCCGCGTCGAGGCCACCGACGAGCATGGCGCCAGCACCGAGATCCTGCCGCCGTCGCCCCTGGCCTTCGAGGAGATCCTCGAGGGCCGGCCGATGGCACGGTCGGTGCGATCGCTCGAACCGACCATCTGCCTGTCGATCTCGACGGAGGCCTTCCTCTCGCTCCTGGCCGAGAACGTGGAGCTGGCCGAGGGCATCATGCGCTGGCTCATTTCCAGCCACGAGGCGTTCCAGTCCCGCGTGCTGCTGCGGGGCGAGCTCACGCCCGAAGTGCAGAAGAAGGTGGCCGCCGGTCTCCAACCCGTGGACCGCGTCCTGCTGCTGCAGTCCAGCCCGCTGCTGGCACGCGCCACCGGCGGACAGCTGCTGCGCCTGGCGGCCAGCGCAGAGACGATCAGCCTGAAGGCGGGCATCGATCCGCTGGAGGGACACGCCGAGCCGTCGATGCTCGTCGTGCTCACAGGCTCGATCACCAACACGGCACCGGATGGCACCACCTCGGTTGCGGACCCAGGCGACGTGATCGGGCTCTACCAGACCCTGGGCGGCCAGCCCATCCCGGGCACGCTGGTCGCGACCACACCGGGCACCGCGCTGCGCTTCACGCGGGGCGACGTCTTCGACGTGCTGGCGGACGATACCGCACTGCTGCAGGCGGTCTTCTCGGGCCTGCTTCGCGCGGCCGCCCGGCGCGAGCCCGCGCTCGTGGGCTGACAGCGGGCGGCACTCCGCGCCGTGGGCCACACGGCAGGCGGCGGCGCTCCGCGCCGTAGGCCTCGCCGCTGCGCGGCTCGGTAGGAGGCTCTCACGGTCGTCGAGCAGCCTCCCACGCGCCGAAGGCGCGCCCACCGCGGAGGCGGCCCACACGCACGCGTGCCCAGCGCGCAGCAGCGCGGCCCAAGTCCGGGTATTCCCTACCCAAAAGATGCGCTCAAAGGGGCACGAACTACCCGGCCGGCTGGGGCGCCCGCCCAATCTCTTCCCGCCCAGTACGCACTCCTGGCGAATCTTCGTCCAGAACTGATCGATGGAGGCGCGCCCGCGTGCCTGTCGTGGCCGGGCACCGCGGTTGCAGGAACGGCGGGCGTCTGCTCGGGCAGGGGCACAGGAGGTCAGCCGGGCCCACCGAAAGGACTCGCCATGACCGCTCGCGCTCGTTCTCTGTGTGCCGGTGCCTCTCTCCTGGCGTTTGCCGGCCAGGCGGCCTCGCTCCAGGCCGCCCAGCCGGCCTTTGTCTCTCCCCCTGCCGTGGCCGTGGACGTCACGGTCACGCACCTCGTCCTCCAGCCGGATGGCAGCCAGTCGCCCGCGGCTCCGCCAACCACTTTCACGCTCGAACGGCGACACACCTCGTCGGGGTGGACGACGGTGATGACGTATCGCCCGGCGCCGGCTGGCGCCATCCCCACGCCGCTCGACGGCGCCCGCATCGAGTACGCGGATGGCACGCGGGGCGTGAAGGTGTACGACCAGGACGGCCGCCTCAACGCGCGCCTGTCGCCCGAAGGCGAAGGCGGCCTCCCCGTCCCGGACGGCGCCGCAGCGTGGCTGGACGGGCTGCTGCTGGACCCGCGCCACAGCCAGGAGCGCCTCCTCGCCCTGCGGCGGCGGTACGGCGCGCCGACTGGGCGCGTACGGGGCCTGCACCGGTTCGTCGCGGAGAACGGGGACCGCATCACCGAGCTGCTGGCCGACCCCCGCTCCGGCGTCGTGATGGAATCCCGCGTCACCGACGACGGCGAGCTGCGGGAGCGCACACGGTTCGAATACACCGCGCGCGCCGACGGCAGCCTGTTCCGGCACACCATCCGCAACGAGCAGATCCCGGCCGAGCCCGGCCAGCAACGCACCATCGTGACCATGGCCTTCGCCAACCTGACGAGGGGATCGGGGAGGTAGCCATGCGCACCCGACTCCTCGCCCTCATCGTCATCGCCTCCGTGGGCGCGCCGCTCGCAGCGCAGGATCGCCCCACGGTATTCGTGCACGGGCTGAACGGCAGCCCGGGGACCTGGCGCGACGCCGCGGATCGCCTGCGCGCCACGCTCGCCATCACCACCTACGTCCCCGGCGTGCCGTGGGCGGAAACCTTCGAGGTGCAGGCAGAGAGCCTGCAGAACCAGTACGGCGGACTCCCCCCGAGCGCCATTGCCATCGGGCACAGCAACGGTGGCGTGGCCGCGCGCCAGTGGAGCCGGCTGCGGAACCTGAGCGGCGTGATGACCGTGGGCTCGCCGCAGCAGGGTGCACCCGCCGTGGACCGCATGCTGTCGGTCCTGGGGTTCCACGAGGGGCTCTACAACACCGCGAGCGGTGTCTTCGGGCTGATGGGCGCGCAGCCGAACGAGTGGTGGGACCTGTACGTGTTCGTAGAGATGGCGCTGAGGTACGCCCAGGGCGTCTCGTACTCGAGCTGGGGCGCCATCGCCGGGCTCGGAGTGCTGTCGCAGTATCCGGTCGTGCCGCAGATGTCCACGCGGTCGGCCTACATCGGGCAGCTGAACGGGTCGGCGAACCTGGCGCGCGAGGCCGCGGCCGTGCCGGCCCGCGTGAGCATCGCCTACGAGCTCGAGGGCTACTGGCGCATGGGGCCCATCCGGCTCTACGACCGCGTCGCCGCCGAAACCTGGTACAGCCGCGTGTGGTACGCCATCGCCACCCTCGAGACCGCTGGCAGCCTTCTCATGGCCAATTACCCCTCCAACTTCACCGCGCTCACCATCGCGAGCCGCCTGTTCCGCGTGGCGCAGGGGCTGCGGCGCATCGATCCGGAGTGGTGCCTCACCGTGACCAACGACTCCACCTGCCGCACGCCGCACGACGGCATCGTCCCGGTGTGGAGCCAGCACTACCCCGGCGGCCGGAACCTGTTCGTCCATGGGCCGTCGCACCTGCAGGAGCCGCAGGTGAGCGACGGCGTCATCTCCTACGGACTCACGACCCACATGGGCGTGCTCCCGCGGACCAGCGCACCGCCACCACCGCCGCCGCCCTCGTCGCCATCCGACGTCCTGGCGTCCGGCGACAGCCTGGCGCCCGGCGAGTCGCGCCGATCGTCGAATGGAGAATTCGAGCTCGTGTACCAGTCCGACGGTAACCTGGTGCTTTACCGGACGAGCGACGGCCATCCCCTCTGGGCGAGCATGACCTTCCAGCCGGGGCAGGTCGCCATGCAGTCCGATGGCAATCTCGTGGTCTACAACGCCAGCGGCGTGCCGCTGTGGTCGTCCGGCACGGCCGGCTACCCCGGGGCATGGCTGGCGATTCAGGGGGACGGCAACCTGGTCGTCTACGACTACTATGGCTATCCCCTCTGGTGGAGGCCATGAGCCGGTTCACACGACTCGTTCTCCCGGGTGTGCTCTGGTTGGCCATCGTCGCGGTCTCCCTGGCCGCGACGACGGACCAACCGGGGATCCCCGGTCAGTCGGGACCACCAGGGCCGCCGCCGGTGCCGGGGCAGCCCGTCCCGCCCCTGCTGCCGCCTGGGCCCACCGCCAATCCGCGCATCCTCGAGCGAGCGTGGACGGTGGCCGGGGCGGCCGTGGGGAGCCCGGCCGCCGACGACACCACGGCCTTCTTCCTGTCGAAGTACCACGAGCTCGTGGCGGTGGACGCCGCGAGCGGACAGGTACGATGGCGCCAACCGACGAACGAAAGCGGCTTCGGAGGCACCGGTGGCACGGTGGTGGTCGCCGGTTCGGTGGTTGTCGTCGGCGACGACAACGTCCTGGGCTTCAATCGGCTCACGGGAACCCTGCGCTGGCGATTCGAGCCCAGCGACGGCTACGGGCCAGGCTTCTATCTCGGCTACCAGGCCACCGCCGACGGTGTCATCTATGCCGGCTCGCCGAGCGGGCGGCTCTACGCCGTGGACACGCTGACGGGCCGTCCCCGATGGACCACGGTGGTCGCGACCGACGGCAAGACCACGGTGTACCCGCCAAGGTTCAGCGGCGCCTACGTCGCCGCTGGCTACACGGAGTTCGTCGCTCCCAGCCTGGGAGGCATTGTCCTGGTGGACGCCGCCAGCGGGCGCGTCGTGTGGAAGCGTGCGTTCCCGACGCCGCGGGATCGATCGCTCAGCGTCAGCTGGGCAGGGGGGCCTGTCTTCGTGGACGACCTGGTCGTCGTCACCGCCGGCGACGGCATCATCCATGCGTACGACGTCGCGACGGGCAACGAGCGGTGGACGCTCCCGCCGGTCACCGTGCAGCCGGGCAACCTCATCGATCCCGCGCGCGACTTCCGCGGGCTGGCGGTGTCAGGGCGGACGCTAATCAGTGGATCGCTCACCGGCGAGATTGCCGCCTACGACCTCGACTCGCGCGAGGAGCGCTGGCGCTACTCGGCCGGGCGCCTGGGGTCGGTCATCTACCGCATCGAAGCGATGGGAGACGTCGTCTACATCCCCTTCGCCGGGGGCACGTTGATCGCGCTGCAGGCGAGCGATGGTGCGGAGGTGTGGCGCGTGGGCGACTGGACGGCGAGCATCCTGTGGCCGCCGGTCCTCTGGGAAGATCTCGTCATTGTCTCGGGAGCTGTCGATGGATTCAGCGCGTTTCATGCCGTCAGGTAAGGGGCCATCGGCCCTCAGGCCCATCGTCGTGCTGCTCTGCCTCATCGTCTTCGCGTGCTTCGGCTCGGCCGGGTGCGGCGAGGACTCGAACGGGCCGACGGCGCCCACACCTACCCTCAACACGTTGTCGGGCACGTGGACCGGCACCGTGAGCGAGCCGAGCGCCGGCACGGGACGCCTCGTCGTCGTGCTCGAGGAACGAACCGTCGCCGGCCTCGGCCGGCTGCTCAGTGGTGGCTGGACCGTGAGCTTTCCAAACGCGGGCCGCTACGACGCGGGGTCGCTCACCGGGACCGTGACGGACACGGAAGCCCGAATGCTACTCACGCCGGAGAACCGCCTGGCCTGCCCGCCGCCATCGGGGCCGGTTGGCCCGCTGCCGGTCGGCGACTGGGCTCTCGAGGTCACGGTATCGGCGCGCCGGCTGGCCGGCACGAGCCTCTACTTCACCTGCACCGCGTCCCTGTCCGGGACGGTCGAGCTGTCGCGGTAACCGCGCGATGCGCAGCGTCACCTGGCGCGACGTGCGGTCCGGCCACGCGGCGGCGGGTGGGCTGACGGGCTCGCCGCTGGGGCAAGCCGGTGGGTGGCTGGTGATCGCGGTCCTGTCGGCGGCGGGTGCGGCCACGAGCGCGGCAGCTCAGACTCCAGCGGACACCCGGCCCGGAGTTGGCGCCATGGTGCACGCCGCGTTCAACAGCGATCAGAACGTCGTCAGCGACAAGCAGACAGCGGACTTCGCGGTCAACGCGGACTGGCCGCTCGGCGCAGGCTGGCGCGCGCGCGGGGAGCTCGGACGAGCGGCCTGGAAGTTCGACGGCCAGAGCGGGCTTCCCGCGCCATTGCCCACGGAACGGATCGCCATCACGCGGGTCACGGCGTCGGTTCTGCGGTACACACCTGGACTGCCCGGCGCCTACGTGGGCGCGGGCGGCGGCCTGTATCGCTACACCTCGGAGTTGTCACCGCTGCCCAGACGGACGAGGCCCGGCCTGCAGGCCATCGCAGGCATGGAGATCGGATCCACACGCGGCGGGCTTGCGCTTCGGCTCGAGGGGCAGTTCCAGGCGGTGGGTGGTCCCAGGGCAGCGAACGGCCCGGGCGCCTCACGGATCACCGGCGCTCCGGCCGATGGCTCGTACAGCCGCGTGGCGTCGAACGTGTTGTTGAACCTGGT
>CAZLBU010000088.1:0-4779 GCA_964557815.1 uncultured Bifidobacteriaceae bacterium
CGAGCAGCGCCGCGTGCCCGACCCGAACGAGCTCGTGGAGCGCCACGCCACCCAGGCCCGTCGCCTCGGCCAGCGCCCCGACCACGCGCGTCAACGTCCCGGCGGTCATCGCGGCCTCACGCGGTAGCCGATGGCCTGCCGCAGGATCTCGAGGATGTAGGCCTCGGCGGCGATGCGCGCGTCCCAGTCGGGCGCGGGGAAAGGCGCGACGACTGGCAGGGCCTGTCGATCGAGACGGGCCTTCAACTCCGCCGGCAACAGCCGATAGAGCCCATCGTCCACGAGCACCATGCCGACATGCGGGTCCGCGGCGAGGCGCCGCAGCTGGTCGCCGGCGGCGGAGGCCTCCGTTGCGGACGCGACCGCGAGCCCGGCGAGCTCGAAGCCCGCGGCAAGCGTGGGACGGCACAAGACCTTCACCTTCAGTGCCACGGTGTCACCAGCTGCTGCTTGCGCACGGCGGGAGGGGTGCCGAGCGCGGCGCCCCACGCCACGGCCCTGAGGTCGCGCGCCTGTGCCTCGAGGCGAAGCAGCACGCCCAGCAGCCTCGCGCTGCCCATCGGCTCGGTGCGCGCCAGCCGGCCCAAGCGCTCCAGGGTGGAGGCGAGGTGCGCGCGGTCGAGGCGCGAGGCGTCGCCGGCGACGAGCGGCAGGGTGTCGGTGAGCGGGCTTCCCGCGAGGGCCGCCGTCATCGACGCGAGGGCCGCCTGTGGGCTGGCCGCACCTGCGGCGGAGGCGAACGCCTGCCGCGAGAGCCAGCGGCCGCCCTCGACGAACGCGGCGGCGATGTCCACGTCGCGAGGCGCGCCGGTGATGAGCAGCGCGTTCTGCACGTTGCCGAGGTCGATGCGCTCGCGCACGTACTGCCGAAAGGTCTCGTCGCCCTCGCGCGCGGCGACGACCGCGCGGCTTGCCATCGCCTGCAGCAAAGCGACCTCGATGGCGAACAGCTCGGGCTGCGCCTTCTGGACGTGGGGCAGCAGGGCGGAGGCCTCGGCATCGCCCATCAGCAGGAGCTGGCGGACCACGGCCTGCGGCGAGGCCTGCCGCGCGAGCTCTGTGAGCGCGCGCTCGGGCAGCCGCGGGGTGGGGAGCAGGCCCGACGATCGGGCGGCCACGGGCGCCCCCTGGAGCGCACCACGAATCAGCGCGCGCAGGTTCCGTCGATCCTGGTCCGCCCAGAAGACATCGAGCACGCCGGGCGAGCGCTGCTGCCAGCGGCCGAGCGTGCGCAGGTGCCGTGCGGCGGTGCGCCGGATGGCCTGCTCGATAGCGTCGATATCCGCGGTCTCGCCCACGGGCTCGATCGCCGGACCGAGCCTCGCCAATGCGCGCGCCAGCGCCGGGAGGTTCGGCGACTCCGCGAGCGATTCGAGTGCCTCGCGGGAGAGCAGATGGGTGCTCACCCCATGGGCTCGCGCCACGAGGGCGGGTTCAGGCGACGCCATCGCGCGCCTCGTTCAGCAGCTCGACGGCGAGCCGGCCTTCCACGCGCGACAGGCGTGCCGGCAACGTGTCGTCGATCGAGACCGATCCGTCCAGCGCCTCCGCGATGAAGCCCGGTCCGATCGATTCGTCCACCGCGAGCGAGACTCCCTGGTGCCGCGCTGCCGCCGCGCCAAGCGCCGCCGCGCATGAGGAAGGGCATCGCACGCGGCAGGCGACGCCCTCGAGGTACGAGAGCGCCTCGTCGAGGTGCGCGGGCAGGGCATGCTGGTACGCCGGCGTCCCGGCCGCGTCGGACAGCAGTGTGCGCGCGCGGTCCATCACGCGCGCCAGCAGGGCGTGCCTCGCCTCCAGCTCGTGCGCGCGCGCCGATCGGCGTGCCTCGGCCAGCTGCCGCCGGAGCGCGGCCTGACGCTCGGCGCGCCGCCGCCCGACGTGCGCAGCGCGTCGGGCCGACAGCGCCTGCTCGGCGGCGACCTCGATCGCGCGCACCTCGTCCCCGGCCTTGCGCCGGATGGCCTCCACCTGGCTCGCGGCGTCCTGCTCGAGCCGGGCGATGAGATCCGCGAGGGCCATGACGGTCCCCGGGCCTAGCCGCCCGTCCTCAACAGGATGAGCACGGCGACGACGAAGCCGAGAATGACCATCGTTTCGGGAATGGCGATGAGGATGATGGCGGTGGTCGACAGTTCCGGCTTCTCGGCGAGGCTGGCGGCAGCGGCCGGCCCGATGCGGCTCTGGGCCCAGGCCGTGGCGATGGCCGGGATGCTGATCGCCAACGCCGCGGCAAGTCCCAGCAGTGCAATCTCCATGGCGCAGTCCTCCTCTCAGGGTTGGGGGTGCCAGTGTCCGAGCGGCCGGTACTCCGCGCCGCCGGGGCTGAAGAAGTGCCCGAAGAACTCCACGTAGTGCAGGCGGAGCGCGTGGATCGTCGGGCTGAAGAGCCCGATGGCGAAGTTGACCAGGTGGAACAGCAGCGCGAAGAGCGCGCCGACGGCCACGCTCCCCATCGCACCGACCATCTCGTTGGCCACGACGGCCAGCATCAACGACGCCGTGCCGAGCGCCATGATACGCGCGTAGGACAGGATGTGGCCGAACGTCGAGAGCAGCTCGATGACGGCCACGATCCCCTCGAGCGCCACGAGCACGGGGAAGGCCACCAGCACCGCGATGGCAAACGGCGTGAAGAGGCGCGAGGGCAGCACCTCGAGCGCAGCCAGCAGCGCGAGTCCGGTCAGCAGCAGCATCGAGAGCGTGACCCCGCGGCCCATCGCCTCCCGCCTGTGCCCCCGGTGCCAGAGGTTCAGCGCCGCCAGCACCAGGCCCAGCGTGATGTGGACGGCGCCGAGGGCAATCGCCATCCCCAGGAAGGGCATCGTCGCCTCCTCACGGTTGAACACCGGGTGCAGGCCCATGGCATGGCCGAGCGACCCGAAGAGCTCGCCGAAGAGGAGCCCGAACGCCACGGCGCTCGAGGCGCAGGCCAGCCCGATGGTGGAGACGGACCGCAGCTGGGAGTCCGGCGCCGACTTCATTCTGAGCGCCCACGCCAGCGCCGCGAGCATCAGCCCGTAGCCGATGTCGCCGAGCATCAGGCCGAAGAAGGCGGGGAAGAACACGGCGACGAAGGGCGTCGGATCGATGGTGCCGTACCTCGGCAGCGGCAGCGTCCGTGTCAGCACCTCGAAGGGGCGGAAGATGGGCGGGTTGTGGAGGGTGACCGGCGTGTCGGGTGCGGACCAGTCCTCGCCGCCGACCGTCGCGGTGACGACCTCCGGGCCAAACCGATCCTGGAGACTGCGCTCGAGGTCCGCGACGCGAGCCTCGGGCAGCCATCCCTCGATGATGAACAGGTGCTCGGCGGCCAGCACGCGATGGCGCGCCTCGATCCGCAGCAGGCGATCCCGCAGCTCGGTGCGCACGGCCACGAGCCACGGCCTCTCGGCGTCACTGAGGTGACGCCGCTCTTCGTCGAGGGCCTGCAGCTGCTCCGGGATGACGGCCAGCCGCGCCTTGAGGGCCGGGAGGGCGCGGAGGAGGTTGGTGTGGCCGACCCCGGCGGGTGCGGGCAGCTCCTCGACGCGGGAGGCCGCGAGCAGCGCGCCCACCTTCGGCGCCGCGCGCTCGGACACCAGGATGAGCACTGCCCACTCACCGCTCGACAGCTCCCGGTGCAGCACCTCCACCTCGCCGCTCACGGCGGCTTCGAGGCTGCGCCGCAGCTCCGCCAGCGCCGAGCCGGCGCCGGCCCGCAGCACGACGTAGAAGGCCTGGCTATCGGGCCAGGTGAGCTCGTGGCCGACGAGCGACTCGAATGCCTGGAAGAACTCGCGATAGCGGAGCAGGAGGACGCGCTCGTCCTCGAGGCTGGCCCGGGCATGCGCCAGGCGGTCCGCGTCGCGGCGGATGCGGCGGGCTCTCCGCAGCGTGCCGCGCGACAGGTCCGGGGCGTCGGCGGGCCGGCGGCCCGCATCACCCCCCGGCAGGCGGTCGAGTGCGGTTTCGACGTCGATGAGGCATCGCCGGACGTGGCGGTGCTCGCGGGCGAGCCCGCGATCGGGGGGCGCGGGGTACGGCGCGCGCGGGCGGTCAAGGTGCAGCAGCCCGCTGTCCTGCACGGCGGCGAGCACGTCTTCCAGCAGCGGCCGGGGACCGGCGATGCGGAGGCGGGTCATGCGGACGATCACCGCGCACCTCCGCCAACCTCCAGCACGCGCCGCACGGCCAGGCGCGCGAGCGCATCGATGCGCTCGTCCGGGACCGCGGTGATTGAGGAGAGAGCGGCGCGATGGGCCGTCTCGATGGCGGCCAACGCCCGGGCGTGCTCCTCGTGGTCCTTCCGGGCCTGCTCGTCGTCCGCACGGGACAGCGCGTCCTGCGCCTCTGCCTGGCGACGATCGGCCGCCGCCCGCGCGTCGGCCACCCGCCGCTCGGCTTCAAGGCGAGCGGCCTCCACCTGTCGCTGCAGCCGCTGCTCGACGTCCAGCAGCTGGCCGAGCCGCTCGTCAAGGGGTTCGTCGGCCGGCACGTGCGTCATGGGGAGCCCCCACTGCGCTCTCTGAGAGGAGTATAGCGTGCGGGGGCGAGGCGGATCGCGACGGGAGGGAGAACGCGTCGGGAGGGGAGTCCGCGTCGGGAGGGGAGTCCGCGTCGGGAGTCGGGAGTCGCGCGAACCCGAGAACCCGCGAACCTGAGAACCTCAGAACCCCAGAACCTGCTCCTTCCTTGCGTAGTGCGTCTCCACGTACTCGTCCACCAGCTTCTCGAAGGCGGCCGCCAGCTCGTCGTACGTCCCGCGGAGCGTGGTGACGTGCTCGCCGTCGATGAAGA
>CAZLBU010000088.1:4842-9854 GCA_964557815.1 uncultured Bifidobacteriaceae bacterium
CCATCACGGCCAGCGTCAGGTTCTCCACGCCGTCGTAGCGCTGCTTCCACGCGGGCATCTGCTCGCGGATGTAGCCCTGGACGGCTTCGGCCAGCTCCTGGAAGGTGGTGCTGGTGGTGCGGCCGCACCCCGGGCAGGCCGTGACGCTCGGCGCGAAGGAGCGCAGGCCGAGCGCCTGCAGGATCTCGCAGGCCGCGTACACCTCCTCACGCCGGTCGCCCCCGGGCCGCGGCGTGAGCGACACGCGGATGGTGTCGCCGATGCCTTCGTTCAACAAGATGCCGATGGCCGCGGCCGACCACACCAGGCCCTTCGTGCCCATGCCCGCCTCGGTGAGGCCCAGGTGCAGCGGCTGCCGCGTCTGTTTCGCCAGCGGCCGGTACACGTCGATCAGGTGGCGCGGGCGCGACACCTTGCAGGAGATGATGATCTGGTTCCCGGTCAGCCCGGACTCGAGGGCGAGCTCAGTGGACTGCAGGGCCGACAGCACCATGCACTCGTTGATGATGTCGTCCGACTCGCGCCCGAGGCCGCGGTCGGCGTTCTCCTGCATCTTCGCCATCACCAGCTCCTGGTTCAGGGAGCCGCCGTTGACGCCGATGCGCACGGGCTTGCCGTGGTCCCGCGCCACCTGGCAGATGGTGGAGAACTGCTCGTCGCGGCGCTTCCCGGTGCCCACGTTGCCGGGATTGATGCGGTACTTGTCCAGCGCGCGGGCGCAGTCGGGAAACCGCGTCAGCAGGAGGTGGCCGTTGTAGTGGAAATCGCCGATGAGCGGTGCCGTGCAGCCGGCGTCGAGCATCCGCCGCTTGATTTCGGGCACGGCCGCCGCCGCCTCGGGCAGGTTGACCGTGACACGGACCATCTCGGAGCCGGCTTCCCACAACTCCACGCACTGGCGCGCCGTCGCCGCCGCATCCGCCGTGTCGGTCATCGTCATCGACTGCACGACGATGGGGGCGCCGCCGCCGACGGTGACGCCGCCGACCCTCACGGGCACGGTACGATGACGGTTGTCGATGTGGAGCATGTCAATCCATTGTAGCGGCCCTTCGGGCCGTGGGCCTCAGGTGGGCGCGCCTTCGGCGCGTGGGCCGTGCTGCGCACGGCAGGCGGCGCAGACGCGCCGTAGGCCTGGGCGGGGATGCCCACGCGCCCGCAGGGCGCGCCCCGCGCGCAGCGCGGCCCACGCAGAGCGCCCACTCGCCCAAAGGGCGCGCCTCCCCCGAGCGCGGCCCACGCAGAGCGCCCACGCGCCCGCAGGGCGCGCCCACCGCGCGAACCGCGGCCCGCGGAGCGCCCGAGCGCCCACAAGGGCGCGCCTACTCGCTCCACCCCTCCTCGAGGAGCGTCCGCTTCACGTCCTCCGCTCGGAAGACCGCCAGGTCCAGGGTGTCGTAGTTCTCCACGCGATCCAGCTGGTGGTCGACGAAGAAGGCAATGGTGAACGGCGGGCCGCCGGGCAGGATTGCGGCGTGCGCGTGCTCGCGGCGCGGGCTGCGGAGACGCCAGAGCACCGTGTCGGGCCCGGTCATGCCCGCACCTCCCGGGCCCGCGCAGCCGCGTGCAGGGCGGCCAGCGCCGCCGCGCTGCGCCGGCTCTCGTCGAGGGTGACCGTCGGCGGCGCGCCGTCCAGCACCGTGGCCGCAAAGTGCTCGACCTCTCGCGTGAAGAGCGTCTCCGACCCGAGGACGTCGATGGTGTGCGTTTCGCCAAGCCGCTCGAGCCGCAGCGGCTCGACGGGACCGGGCTTGAACGGGTTGGAAACCGTCAAGGCGCCCTCCGAGCCCATCACCTCGAGCCAGGTGCGGTAGGCCGCGCGGAAACCCGCGTAGATGGAAGCGGTCACGCCCCCCGGAAAGGCCAGTACGCCGGTGAACTCTTCGTCCACTCCGGCCGGCGTGAGCCGCGCGAACCCCGTGGCCGTCACCGCATCCTTGCCGGCGAGCAGGGAGGCGTAGCTCACCGGGTAGCAGCCCACGTCGTAGAGCGCGCCGCCGCCGAGCGCTGCGTCCAGCCGCACATCGTTCGGCCGGCCCCGCGCATACGTGAACCCGGAGACGATGGCCCGGACGGCACCGACCGCGCCGCCGGATACCAGTTCCAGCACCCGGGCGGTGAGCGGCTCGTGCCGGTACATGAACCCTTCCTCGACGATCACGCCGGCGCGCGCGGCGGCCGCGGCGATGCGATCCACGCCGGCCGCATCGAGCGCCATCGGCTTCTCGCACAGCACGTGCTTACCGGCGCCGACGGCCTTCAGTGTCCACTGCACGTGCAGGCTGTTCGGAAGGGGGATGTAGATCGCCGTGACATCGTCGCGATCGAGCAAGGCGTCGTAGCTGCCGACCGCATGGGGGATGTCCCAGTCGCGCGCGAAGGCCTCGGCGCGCGACGCCTCGCGGCTGGCGACCGCGACCACCGTTGACCGCCCGGCCGTACGCATGGCGGGCACGAGGCGCCGGTTGATGCGCGCCGTGCCCAGCAGACCCCAGCGAATCAGGATCCAGCCCTCTGGCGCGCGATCATCCGGCGGTTGAACTCCTCGGACTGGCCCCGTGGCACCGACAGCGTCGTCCAGGCGGCGCCCTTGAGGTGCTTGCCGAGGAAGAGGATCTGGTACACGTGCCCGGCGTAGTGCGCCACCTGTCGCGAGATGGCCTTGTAGACGGTGTGTGGCTCGGCACGGATGATCACGGTGCGCTGCAGATCCGCGTCGGTCAGTGGCGCCAGCGCGTCGAAGAGGCACTGCCATCCGGCTTCCCACTCGGCCTGCAGTTCCGCGCGCGTGCCGGTGACGTCCTCGAACTCCTGGTCACGGTGGCGGTCCGGCTTCTCACCATCGGACGTGAGGAAGTCGGTCCACCGCGAGCGCATGTTCCCGGCCAGGTGCCGCATGATGATGGCCACCGAGTTCGACTCCTCATCGATCTTCACGTGAAGCTGCTCGTCCGAGAGCTGCGCGATGGCCTTGTCGGCCAGCTTCTTGATCTTGTGGAATTCGTCCAGGACGACATCGAGGATAGGTGAGCTCATCGGGCATGCTCCAGCGCCAGCAGTGCGGCGGAGACGACGGCCAGCCCCCACGATCCCACGCTGACCTCGCGGCCGCGTCCGACCAGCTGGTGCAGCAGGGCGTGGAGGACGAACCCCCAGAGGATACCTTGAGTGATGGAGAAGGTGAGCGGGATGAGCACCAGCGTCGCAAATGCCGGCACCGCCACCTCCAGCCGGTCGAATCCGATGGCCGTGACCGTGCCGAACATCGCGACGCCCACCAGCATCAGCACCGGCGCGGTGGCGTAGCTGGGCACCGCCGCCGCCATGGGGCCGATGAACAGGCACGGCACGAAGCAGAGCGCGATGACCACCGCGGTCGTGCCGGTGCGCCCGCCCATGCGGATGCCCGCGATGCTCTCCACGTAGGCGGTTCCCGACGAGCTGCCGAACAGCCCCGCGGTGAGCGTGGCCCACGCGTCCACGATGAGGCCCTGGCGGAGATTCTTCGGCTGCCCGCGCTCGTCGGTCATGCCGGAGGCTTGCGCCACGCCGATGAACGTGGAAAGCGAGTCGAAGAGGTCCGTCATCATCACGGTGACGATGGCGGGCGCGAGCGACCACGTGAGGGCGCCCCGGACATCGAGCTCGAAGAACACCGACGAGAAGTCCGGCAGGCTCAGCCAGCGTGCCGGCATTTCCACCCATCCGCCCGCCCAGGCCGCGGCGGTGACAACGAAGATGCCGGCAAGGTAGGCGAGGGGATTGCCCGACCGCGAGAGCCGGATGCTCACGAACAGGCCCACCAGCGCCAGCAGGGCGCGGTGGTCCAGCGGCCCGACGCCGACGATGGTCGCCGGGTTCGGGCCGACGAATCCGGCGTTCTGCAGCCCGATGAAGGTGAGCAGCAGGCCGATGCCGGCCGCGGTGGCCGTGCGCAGCGACGGCGGAATCGCCATCGCAATCTGCTCGCGAAGCGGGGTGACCGACGCGATGAGGAAGAACACCCCGGCCCAGAAGATGATGCCGAGCGCCACCGGCCACGGCACGCCGTTCCCGATGACCAGCGTGTAGGCGAAGAACGCGTTCAGGCCCATGCCGGGCGCGACGCCGAAGGGGAGCTTCGCGTAGAGGCCCATCAAGAGCGTCATCGTCACGCAGACGAGCACGGTGGCGGTGAGAGCGCCGGAGAACGGCAGGCCCGTGCCCTCGGCCGACAGGATGTCCGGGTTGACCACCACGATGTAGGCCATCGTGAAGAAGGTCGTGACGCCGGCGATCAGTTCTCGCTGGAAGGTCGGAGGCCCTGCCGCGTCGAAGCTCTCGCGCACGGGAATGTGCGAAGCCGGGTCAGAACGAACGTGCGAAGAGATCGTCGATCGCCTTTCGGCCGTTGTCCTCGAGGAAGCGGGTGCCCGTGCCTGTGATGTGGATGTGTTGTACGGTCGGCAGATCCGTGCCGGTGCGGGCGCGCCAGCTCTCGCCGGCCCACTCGAACCAGCTGTCCTGCTTCTGGTCGAACACGAAGAGGGGCTTGTTGCAGAGCTTTGCGAACTCGGCGCCCCAGCCCGTGCCGCCGCGGACCGTCTTGTCCGGCTCGATGGCGCCGACGACGTAGACTTCCTGCCCGTTGTTGATCTGGTACCAGATGCTCTGGAGGATCTTGCGGAAGGTCGGCGTGTCGGGATAGCGGCGGTTCATGAGCCGCGCGACATAGGTGAGGCTCACCTCGCCGGCGTGCAGCTCCTCGTGGTTGAGCACGCGAAGCCCGCGCGTGCGCACGGGCTTGTGGCCGTCGAAGGAGAAGTTGACCTCCTCGATGCCGAAGCGTTCGGCCGCGGCCCCGAACGCGGCCTCGGCGCCCTGGGCGCCACCGCTGAAGAGGATGGCGTCCTCGCGCTTCACCATGTCAGCTCTCCTCGTCGGTCCCGTCCGTCGTATCCGGGACGTCTGGAGCGTCTGGCCCGTCCACCTCGTCCGGCTTCATGAAGTCGGGGATCTCATCGCCGGCCTCG
>CAZLBU010000089.1:0-9814 GCA_964557815.1 uncultured Bifidobacteriaceae bacterium
GTGGTGACGAGATGGCGCCGCCCGGCAGGCTCGAGCGCCTCCGCAGCGCCGCGGATGGCGGCGTTGTCGCTCTCGGTCCCGCCGCCCGTGAAGACCACCTCCGAGGGCTCGGCGCCAATCAGCTCGGCCACCTGCCCGCGGGCGTCGTCCATGGCGGCCTTGGCCTGCTGTCCGAAGTGGTGGATGCTGGAGGCGTTCCCCCAGACATCGCGGGTCACCCGCGCGACCAGCTCGACGACGTCGGGGGCTGGCGGGGTGGTGGCGTTGTGATCCAGGTAAATCCGCATGGCCCTCGAAGATCGTAGCATTTCTGCTAACCCTCAGCGGTAAAAGGGCTAGACAAGCCTCGGCCGAGGCTCCATACTGTCGGGACTTCAGGCGCGAAACCCAACTTCCCCGGGTTTCCTGTAGTCTTTTTCGAACGGTACCCTCAGGCTCGTTTTTCAGGAGAGGGGGAGGAATCTAACGATGTGGAAGCGTGACGAGTCGGTCAAGCCGGCGACGCCACCGGCGCCCGCGCCCGCGGCCCCGGCGGCACCCGCTGTCTCGGTGCCCCCGGCAGCGAGTAGTGAGCGGCGGCCTCAACACATGGGGGAAAACGTGAACATTGGCAAGTCGGTCATCATCAAGGGCGAGCTGAGCGGCAGCGAGGATCTGACCATCGAGGGCCACGTCGAGGGCCGGATCGAGCTCAAGGAGAACATCCTCACGATCGGCCCCAACGGCAAGATCCGTGCGGAGGTCTTCGCCAAGTCGGTCATCGTCCTGGGCGAGGTCACCGGCAACGTCACGGCTTCCGAGAAGGTGGACATCCGCGACAACGGCTCGGTGGATGGCGACATCACCTCACCGCGTGTGGCCATTGCCGAGGGCGCACACTTCCGCGGCAGCGTCGACATGCAGCGCGCCGGCGCCAAGCCGGCGGCGAAGGCCGCCGCGCCGGCGGCGCCCGCGGCCGCAGCCCCGGCACAGGGACAGAAGGTGGGCGCGTAAGCGACCGACGGGGACATGGCCGAATCCGCTCGTTCGTTGACGGACCTGTTTGGCATGTTGGGGAACCGCCGCGCGGCCGAGGCCCGGCCCGCGGCGGAATCCGCCCCCACGCCTGCGCCCGAGGTCAGCCATCCCACCAAGGCCCTTCAGAAGTTCCTGGCGTACCTGCAGAACCGCGAGCGCCCGGTGCTCGTGGATCTCGGACCGGTCGTCGGCAGCAACGTCAACTTCTTCGGTGAACAGCTCGGCTGCCGCATCCGGGTCGAGGACATCGCCTCCGACATCGAGGCGCACCTCAAGGGTGGCAAGACCGATCAGCTGCCGGCGTTCTTCGCGAAGCGCTTCACGCAGCCGCCCGGCTCGGTGGATGGGATCCTCTGCTGGGACGTGTTCGACTATCTCGACAAGGCTGCGGCCCAGACGCTGGCCTCTGCCCTCATCACCCTGCTCAAGCCCGACGGCGTGCTCCTCGGGTTCTTCAGTACCGCCGAGGTGCGCGAGCCGCTCTACACCAAGTACGTCGTGGTGGACCCGATCCACCTGAAGTATCGGACCTATCCGGCAAGCCGGCCGCGCCAGCGCGCGCTGCTGAACGGCGACATCATCCGGATGTTCGGCGGCCTGCGGGTCTCGGACTCGTTCCTGATGAAGAGCCACGTCCGCGAGATGTTGTTCCGGAAGAATCCCACCTAGGCGCGGGCCCACCCATGGCCCGCCCGGTTGTTGCGCTCCTCAGCGACTTCGGCACCACCGATCACTACGCCGGCACCATGAAGGCGGTCGTGCTCGGCGTGTGCCCGGACGTCACGCTGGTGGACATCGGCCACGACGTGCCGCCGCACGACATCCTGGGGGGCGCGCTCGACCTGGCGGCGTGCTACCGCTACTTCCCGTCCGGCACCGTATTCCTGGTGGTCGTGGACCCGGGCGTGGGCTCCGCGCGGCGGGGCATCGCCGCCGAGGCCGGTGACTACCGCTTCGTGGCGCCGGACAACGGCGTGCTGACCGCGGTGTTCAAGGAGTCGCCGCCCCGCAAGGTGGTGGAGCTCACCGAGCGCAAGTACGCGCGGCCGACGGTGAGCCGCACCTTCGAGGGCCGCGACCGGTTCGCGCCCGCCGCGGGATGGCTGGCCAAGGGCATCGCGCTCGCCTCGCTTGGCCGCGCCGTCACCGACTACCGCCGCATCGACATCCCGGAACCGGAGATCACCCCGGAGGGCCTCGCCGGCGTGGTCCTGCGCGTCGATCGCTTCGGCAACTGCATCACGAACATCGACCGGCGCAGCGTCGAGAAGCTGGCGCTCGGCGCCGGGCTGGCCATCACGGCCGGGGGACACGGCATCGCGCGGCTGGTGAGCACGTACGACGAGGCGCAGGGTGACGCCCCGTGCGCGCTCTTCGGGAGCACGGATCACCTCGAGGTGGCAGTCCATGCGGCCAGCGCCGCCGAGCGCCTCGGGCTGAGAAGGGGGTCGCCCGTGACCGTGACGCGAGCGGCCGTGCCCTAGCGCGAATTTGTTACCATGTCCTGTTTGCCCGGGGCGGCCCTGCCGCCTCCGGCGGGGACCGCCATCATGCACACCTCCACCACGCGCAACAACGACAAGACGATGGAATCGGACCTCTCGCTGGAGTTCCTGCGCGTGGTCGAGCAGGCGGCCATCGCCTGCGCCCACACGATGGGGCAGGGCGACCGCCATCTCTCGGACCAGGCCGCCGTGGAAGCGATGCGCCGCGAGATGGACACCGTGCCCATCGACGGGACCATCGTCATCGGGGAGGGCGAGCGCGACGAGGCGCCGATGCTCTTCATCGGCGAGAAGGTCGGCATGGCCCAGAACTCGAAGCACGCGGGCCGCACGTTCGATGGCGTGGACATCGCCGTGGACCCGCTGGAGGGCACCAACCTGTGCGCGACGGGCACGCCCAATGCCATCGCGGTGCTGGCCGCATCCGAGCACGGCGGCCTGCTGCACGCGCCAGACCTCTACATGGAGAAGCTCGTCGTCGGTCCGAGCTCCAAGCACCTGGTGGATCTCGACGCGCCGGTGCGCGAGAACCTGCGGGCGATCGCCCGCAGCCTCGGCCGCCAGGTGGATGAGCTGTCGGTCGTGGTGCTGGATCGGCCCCGGCACGAGGAGCTGATCGCCGAGATTCGCGCGACGGGCGCGCGCATCCGTCTCATCGGCGACGGCGATCTGTCGGCCGGCATCGCCGCGGCCGTCGCCGGCAGCGGCGTGCACGCGGTCATGGGCACGGGCGGCGCACCCGAGGGCGTGCTGACCGCGGCGGCCATGCGCTGCCTGAACGGGGAGATCTTCGCGCGGCTCGTCGTGAGCAAGCCCGAGCACGAGGAACGGTGCCGGGCGATGGGCATCACCGACTTCAAGCGGATCTACAAGTCGACGGACCTGGCGTGCGGGAAGAACATCATCTTCGCAGCCACGGGCGTCACCGACGGCACACTGATGAAGGGTGTGCGCTTCTTCGGCGACGGCATCCGCACCAGCTCGCTGGTCATGCAGACCAACCCGCACCGCATCCGGTTCATCGACAGCATCCAGGTGTACCCGGGGCCGTCAGTGAAGATCCGTTTCTAGAAGGCAAGGCAGAAGGCACAAGGCCTTTTGCCTTCTGCCTTTTGCCTTCTGCCTTGCCCTCACCCCCGCCTTCCCGTCGCAACGTCTACACCGCCGCCGCAGCCAACGGCATCGGCTTTGCCGGCTTCACGCTGGTGATGCCGTTCCTCCCGCTCTACATCCGCGAGCTGGGCGTCACCGACATCGCCGACATCGCCTTCTGGACCGGCCTCACCCTCGGCGCCACGCCCGCGGTGACCGCGGTGAGCGCCCCGCTCTGGGGTCGTGTCGGCGACAAGTACGGCAGCAAAGTGCTGGTCCTGCGATCGCTGATGGCGTTCGTGCTCACCAAGGGCGCCATGGCGTTTGTCACTGCGCCGTGGCAGCTGTTCGCGCTGCGGGCGCTGCTCGGCGTGTTTGCCGGTTACGGGGCGCTCACCGTGTCGATGGCGGCCGAGTCGGTCCCGCGCGAGAAGATGGCCGAGGCCATCGGCACCGTGCAGGTGGCCCAGCGGCTGGGCCCGGCGGTCGGCCCGGTGGTCGGAGGCCTCCTGGCGCCGTTCGTGGGGCTGCGGTGGACCTTCCTCATCGCCGCGGCGTTCTACCTGGCCGCGGCCGCGTTGGTGGCGGTCATGTACCGGGAGCCGCGCACGCGACAGGCCCGGAGCGCCGGCCGCCGGCTCGGCGAGGTGATCGGCGAGCTCGTGCGCACGCCCGGTTTCGCGATGGTCTTCACCGTCATCCTGTGCCTGCAGCTGGTCGATCGCAGTTTCGGCCCCATCCTGCCGCTGTACGTGGAGCTCCTCGGGCTGTCCCCGTCGCAGGTGCCGCTCGTGTCGGGCGTGCTGTTCTCGATCGCCGCCCTCTTCGCGGCCATCGGACACCATTACGCCGGCGCCCTGCTGCTGCAATGGTCGCCGCGCGTGCTCATTGCGGCGTCGTCGGCGTTGACCGCGGCGGGCCTGCTGCTCCTCGTCCTGGTGCCGTCGGTGTGGGCCTTCGGCGTCGCACTCGCCCTTGCCGGCGCGGCGATCGGGGTGGGCATGACCGCGGCGTACACGTCGGGAGGGGCGCTCCTGCCGCCGGACGCGCACGCCACGGGCTTCGGCCTGCTGACCACGGCGTCGCTCATCGGCCTGGCGGTGAGCCCCATCGTGGCGGGCTTCATCAGCGGGCCGGAGCTGCGCGTGGTCTTCGAGGCCGACATCGTGCTGCTGGTGCTGCTCGCGGCCGCGGTGTGGATGCGGATGGCGCAGGGCGACGCTACTCGTCGGCCGCCGGTGGCTTCCGATGCTTCTGTTTCCTGATCGGTCGCTTCGTCTTGTCCTCGTGCGCGCCGCCGGTCTGGCGCGGCAGCGGCGCGCGCGGGAGGCGAGGCTTGCCGGCGCGACGCGGGGCCTTCCGTGCCATGACGGCTGACATTGTAGCGGCGAGCAGGCACGCCCGGGCCATCCTGTAGAATCTCCTTCGATGCAGCGACAGCGGCCCAGGCTTGTGGAGCGTGCGGCAATCGTGGGCCTGATGACGGGCACCACGCGACGGCTGGACGCCGAGCGGTCGATGGAAGAGCTCGAGGGGCTGGCCGAGGCCGCCGGCGCCAGCGTCGTGTTGCGTGTCCTCCAGGAGCGACCGAAACCGGACCCCGCCACGTTTCTCGGCAGCGGGAAGGTGGACATCCTCAGGCAGGCGGCCGACGAGGCCGGCGTGGACCTCGTGATCTTCGACAACGAGCTGTCGCCGGCGCAGCTGCGCGAGCTGGGAGCGCGGCTCGAGTGCCGGGTCCTCGACCGCACGCAGCTCATCCTCGACATCTTTGCCCGGCGGGCGCGCACCAGGGAGGGCAAGCTGCAGGTGGAGCTGGCGCAGCTCAAGTACCTGCTGCCGCGGCTCGTCGGCATGGGCGCCCAGATGTCGCGCCTGGGTGGCGGCATCGGCACGCGGGGCCCTGGTGAAACCAAGCTCGAGGTGGATCGGCGGAAGATCCGGGTCCGCATCCACGCGCTGGAACAGGAGATCGACACGGTTCGCCGCCGGCGGGCACAGTTGCGCGATCGCCGGCACAAGACCGACGTGCCCACGGTCGCGCTGGTGGGGTACACCAACGCCGGCAAGACCACGCTGTTCAATCGACTGACGAAAGCCGGGGCCGAGGCGTCCGACGCGCTCTTCGTCACGCTGGACCCGCTGGTGCGGAAGGTGATGCTGCCGGACCGGCGGGCGCTGCTGCTGAGCGACACCGTCGGGTTCATCGATCGGCTGCCGCACACGCTCGTCGCGGCGTTCCGGGCCACGCTCGAGGAGACCGCGGACGCGGACCTCGTGCTCCACGTCATCGACGCGTCCAACCCGGAGCGGGAACGCCACGCCGCGGCCGTCAGCCGCGTCCTCGAAGAAGTGGGCGCGACCAGCGTCCCGCGCATCGAGGTCTACAACAAGATCGACCAGTTGTCGCCAGACGAGAAGCGCCGGCTGCGGGAATCGGACCCGTCGGCCCTGCTCATCTCGGCCGCCACTGGCGAAGGCGGGACCGAGCTGCTCGAGGCCGTGGCCGCGCGCCTCGCGCTCGACCAGCAGCGGGTCACAGTGTCGCTCGACCTGCGGGATCCCGAGCAGGCCGAACGGCTGGGATGGATCTACCGTCACGGGCGCGTGCACAGCCAGACCTCGAGCGGCGAGCGCGTGGACGTCGAGGCGGACCTGCCGAGGCGGCTGGCGGCGCAAGTGGCCGGCAGGCCCCTGAAGCAGGCTCGGCAGCGAGGGCGAAGTGCGTAGAGAGGCGTGTGCTTTCAATCGGCGTTTGTCCCTCGCGGGTCTCTGGGCGGTATGCGTTCTCCTCGCGGGCGCCGCCTGTGCGACGCGGGCCGTGCCGCCGGTCGTCACGGCACCACGCCATCCCGAGTTCATGTTCCCCGCCGTGCCAGCGGGATCGGCACCCGCGCTGGCCTCGGGTATCCAGCGCGGCTGGCAGTTCCTGCAGGGCGGCGACCTGCGAAACGCCGAGCGTGAGTTCACGGCGGCCCTCGAGGCCGCCCCGAAGAGCGCGCCGGCCGAGACGGCGCTGGCCTACGTCGAGATGGCTGGCGGCGACGCGGATCGAGCGGTCCCGCACTTCGACCGTGCCCTGGCAGCCGATGCGGGCTACCTGCCCGCGCTCGTCGGGCGCGGGCAGGCGCTGATGGCGCTGAAGCGCGAGGGGGATGCGCTGGCGAGCTTCGAGGCCGCGCTGAAGATCGATCCCTCGCTGACGGATCTGCAGGCGCGCGTGGATGTCCTGCGGTTCCGGGCCACCCAGGACCTGCTGGCCCGGGCGAAGGGGGCCACCGATGCGGGGCGCCTGGACGACGCGCGGGTCGCGTACGAGCAGGCGATTGCGGCCTCGCCGGAGTCGCCGTTTCTCTACCGCGAGCTGGCTGCCGTGGAACGCAAGGCCGGGCAGGCCGCGGTCGCCGCCGACCACTTGCGGAAGGCGCTCGCCCTGGATCCCGGCGATGCGCGCGCGCATGCCGCGCTCGGCGAAATCCTCGAAGAGCAGGGCGACGACGTCGGGGCACTGGCCTCCTACGAGAAGGCGCGCATCATCGACCCTGGCGCAGTGCCTGCGGGAGCGCTCGCGCGCGTTCGCGACCGGGTGGCGCTGCTGAAGCTGCCGGCGGAGTACGCGGCGATTCCCGGCGCGCCGCGCGCGACGCGTGCCGACGTGGCCGCCCTGATCGGCGTGCGGCTGGAGGCTCTCATGGCGCGTGCCGCCCAGCGCCAGGTGGTCATCACCGACGTGAGGGGACACTGGGCCCAGGCCTGGATCGAGGCGGTCGTTCGGGCCTCGGTCATGGACACGCTGCCGAACTACCAGTTCGATCCCGGCGGCGTCGGCCGGCGTGGTGACCTCGCGCGGACGGTGTCCCGCGTGCTGAGCCTCATCGGGGCGCTGCGGCCGGCCGCGGCCGCGAGATGGATGAACGCCAAGGTCGCCGTGTCGGACGTCCCGCCCTCGCACCTGAGCTATCCGGCCGTGTCGGTGTCCGTGGCCTCGGGCGTGATGCCCCTCGAGGGCGGCGCCTTCGGCCTGCTGCAGCCGGTGACCGGCGCGGAGGCGATGGACGTCGTCAGCCGGCTCGAAACGTTGGCGCGATGACCACCAACCCGGTGTTCACCATTGCCAATCAGCTCACGCTGCTGCGGATGCTGCTCATCCCGGCCTTCGTGCTGCTCGTGGTCTACGGCGAGTTCGGCTGGGCGCTCGTCACCTTCATGGTGGCCGGCCTCACCGACGCGCTCGACGGCCTCAGCGCGCGCCTGGCCGGTCAGAAGAGCGAGCTCGGCGCGTGGCTGGATCCGGCGGCCGACAAGCTGCTCCTGGTCACCACCTTCGTCGTGCTCACGCTGCCGGACATCGGGCTGGTGAACCGCATCCCGATCTGGCTCACGGTGCTCGTCATCAGCCGCGATGTCGGCATCGTCCTCACCGTGGCGGTCGTGAACCTGGCGTCGGGGCCGCGCACGTTCCGGCCCTCGCAGCTGGGCAAGATCGCGACGGCCTGGTTCATCTTCACGTGTGTCGTGGTGATGTTCTACAACTGGCGTGGCACGACGTCGCCGGTCGTGGACTTCTTCATCTGGAGCTCGCTCGCGATCACGCTCGCCTCGGGGATCGACTACGTCTGGCGGATCGGGCGGAGTCTGCGATAGGGCGCGCGCTGGCGCGCGCGTGGGCGGCCCGTCGGGGCCGTGGGCCGCGCCTCGCTGGACGCGGTGGGCCCGAATAGGCCGCTCGCTCGCGCTCGCGGCGGGCCGCCCACGGTGGGGCGTCGGTGGGCCGCCGCTTCGCGGCGGTGGGATCCGCATCGCTCGTCGGAGCGTTGCCCTTGCGGTGGCAGTCCCCTTCCCACTGCGAGCGTCGCGAGCGGCCTACCGACCGAAGGGCGGCCCATCCCGAGCGCACGCGAGAGGCCCTACCGCACCTTCTGCCTGAAGTACTCGATCGTCTTGGCGAGACCCTCTTCCAGGGACACCTTCGGCTCCCAGCCGAGCAGCGTGCGGGCGCGCGTGATGTCGGGCTGGCGGACCTTCGGGTCGTCCTCGGGCAGCGGCTTGTAGATGATCCGGCTCTTCGACCCCGTCATCTTGATGATGAGCCGCGCGATCTGCTCGATGGTCAGCTCCTGCGGGTTGCCGATGTTCACCGGGTCGTTGACCGGCGCCTCCATCAGCTTGAGGATGCCCGCCACCAGGTCGCTGACGTAGCAGAAGCTCCGCGTCTGCGTGCCGTCGCCGAACACGGTGACGTCTTCGTTCCGGAGCGCCTGCGACATGAACGCTGGCACGGCGCGCCCGTCGTTCACGCGCATGCGCGGGCCGTAGGTGTTGAAGATCCGGACGATCTTCGTGTTCACGCCGTGGAAGCGGCGGTAGGCGACCGTCATGGCCTCGGCGAAGCGCTTGGCCTCGTCGTACACGCCCCGCGGGCCGATGGGATTGACGTTGCCCCAGTAGGTCTCCTTCTGCGGGTGCTCCAGCGGATCCCCGTACACCTCGGAGGTGGAGGCGAGGAGGAACGTCGCCTTCTTGGCCTTCGCGAGGCCGAGCGCCTTGTGAGTGCCCAGCGCACCCACCTTGAGCGTCGGGATGGGCAGCTCAAGATAGTCGATCGGGCTGGCCGGGCTCGCCCAGTGAAGAACGTAATCCACCGGGCCCTCGACGTCGATGTAGTGGGTGACGTCGTGGCGGATGAACTGGAAATCGCGATCGCGCAGGTGCGCGATGTTCGCCAGGTCGCCCGTGAGCAGGTTGTCGATGCCCACGACCGACGCGCCGCGGTCGAGCAGCGCCTCGGACAGATGGGAGCCAATGAAGCCGGCGGCGCCGGTGATGACCACTCTCAACGCGGAACTCCAGTCAGATGAGGGCCGCCGATGCATGGAAAGCGGCCGCAGATGCGCAGAAACACCAGACGCCAGAACCTCAAGGTTTCAAGACCCAAGACTCAAGACCCAAGACCCAAGACCCGAGACCCAAGACCCAAGACCCAAGACCCGAGACCCGAGACCCGAGACCCGAGACCCTCACGTCGCGAGATGCCTGGGGACGATGGCCTTGACCAGCGTCAGCCACATGATCTTGAGATCCAGCGACACCGACCAGTTCTCGATGTAGTAGAGGTCGTACTCGATGCGCTTCTCGAGCGAGGTATTGCCCCGCCAGCCGTTCACCTGGGCCCAGCCCGTGATGCCGGCCTTCACCTTGTG
>CAZLBU010000090.1:0-2060 GCA_964557815.1 uncultured Bifidobacteriaceae bacterium
TTGGGCCTTGTGCCTTGTGCCGTGGGCCTTGCTCAGAACGCCCCGACGTTCAGGCCGATGGTGAAACTGCGGCCTCGGGCCGGCGCGAACTGGAAGTGCTCCCGGTAGTACTTGTTGGTGAGGTTCTCGACGGCAAAGGTCAACCCGAGCCGCTCCCGTCCTCGCGAGAGGTTCACGCCCCATCCGATGCGCTGCACGGCGAAGCTATCAAGTGCCAGCAGGTCCTGCGCAATGAGGAACGGCGAGTCGAGCAGCGCCTGCGCCACGCGCGACACCTCGCCCTGCGCGCGGATGCCGTATTCCACCCACCACCGCCCGCTCGGCTCGGTGTAGCGCGCCGCGGCAAACACGCGCGACGGCGTGATGTTGTCGGCAGGCGTGTCGTCCAGCGCCTCGCCGTTGAGCGGGTTGGTGCCGTCGGTGATGGTCCCGCGCGTGAGCGCGCCGGACGTCGAGAGCGTCAGTACACCGCGCCCGAGCACGATGGGCGCGTCGGCCGAGAACTCCACGCCCGTGATCCGGACATCGGCGTAGTTGGTGGTCTGTGCCAGCGCCTCGCCGGCCGGCGAGGTGGCCACCACGAGGTCCTGGGCGATGAAATCGTGGTACTGGTTCACGAAGACGTACACGCCGCCCGACAGGCGGCCCACCGCGAACTTCGCTCCGGTGTCGAAGTTGTTGCCCGTCTCGGGTCTCACCTTCACGTTCGGGACGATGCTGCCGACGGTGGCGGGACCGGCGAAGAGCATCTCCTCGAGATTGGGGTGGCGGTAGCTCCGCCCGAAGCGGATGAACGGGCTGATGGCGCCGCCCTGGTTGGCGACGAGGCCGATGTCACCGGTGAGCGATCGCCGTGCGTAGGTGGCGCCGGCAGGGTCTGGAAGCGTGGACGGATCGATGGCGGGACGCGCGCCCGCCACGAGCGAGGCCACCTCGTAGCCCGGCGTGTTCTCGGTCGTGACGTTGAAGAAGTCGCCGCGCAGGCCGGCGATGACCGACACGTTCGGCCGGATCCGCCACTCGTCCTGCGCGAAGACGGCCACGTCTCTGAGGGCGGCGTTGGGCACCCGCACTGGGTTGGCGACGGAGGGCGGTCCCAGCTGCACGGGTGAAGGGAACACCACCGGCGCCGGCCCCCGCTGCCCCATCACCACCTGGCCCACCATCGACGTCGTCGTGGTCGTCGTCCGGCGGTCGCTGCTGCGATCGCGATAGAACGTGAAACCGGTGGTCAGGAGATGATTGCGCGCGGGCACGAGCACGGCCTGGAGATCCACGCCCGGCGTCCACACGCGCTGCTCGGTTTCCGACAGCACGTCGAGGCGCATCACCGCGATCGGGAAGAACACCGTCGGTGTCGGGGCCGGGAACTGGACGGGGAGCAGGTTCTTCAGCAGCCGCTCCGTGCGCTGGTAGTACGCGGTCAGCGACAGGTTGGCGAGCCAGGGCGTCACGGCCTGCGCCTCGTAGCGCGCCGAGACGCGGTCCAGGTTGCTGTGCGGCAGCGACGTGGCATTGAAGAAGTAGGGATCGGCGAAGTCCGGGAAGCCGATGTTCTCCATGCGCCGGCGCTGGTACCGGATCCGGACCGAGCGGCGGTCACCCACTTTGATGAGGCTCGACGCGTTCACGAAGTTGCCCCGCGCCTGCGAGTTCCCGATTTCGTTGTCGGTGCGGACGTAGGGCGCGTTGAAGGGGTCGGGGAACGCATTGAACCTGAAGCCGAAGTTGTCGTCGATGGTGTCGGCCCGGTCCAGCGCGCCCGACTCGAAGAACGGGCGCGTGTCCTCGACGTCCAGCGCGCCGGCCCTGTAGTTGTCGTAGTCCTCGGCGCCCGCCTGCACGCGCAGGCTGACGCCGGGCGAGGTGAACCCGACGGTGCCCGTCCCGCGCATGCCGTTCTCGTTCGAGCTGTAGAAGCCGTTGAAGCCGTACAGGAACTGCGTGTCCGGCGTGAAGTTCGACTCGTTGGTGATGATGTTGATGGTGCCGGCCAGCGCGTCCGATCCGTACATCAGGGTGCCGGCGCCGTTCACGACCTCGAGGCGGCTGACGGCGTC
>CAZLBU010000090.1:2154-7239 GCA_964557815.1 uncultured Bifidobacteriaceae bacterium
AGGACGAGCAGGCGGGTCGAATCGAGCCCGCGCAGGCGCGGCCGCACGCCGAACGGCCCGTTCCCCACCGGCGTGATATTGGCCGCCATCGTCAGCGCGTCGCCCGTCGAGGTCTGGTTGGTCTGCTCGACCGCCGCCTTCGTGATGGTGTCCACGTGCAGCGGGATCTGCTTCGTGTCGCGCTCGGCGCGCGCGGCCGTCACCACCACGGCTGCCGTCACCGAACCGACCTCGAGGCTGAGCGGCACGTCGAGTTGCTGGTCGGCGCTCTCGACGATCACCGTCTGCGCCGCCTCCGCGAAGCCCTCGCGCGTGACGCTGACCAGGTAGGTACCTGGCGTGGGCGCCTCCACTTCGTAGCGGCCATCGGCTCCCGTCTCGACCACCACCTCCTGGCGGGTGGCCACGTCGCGCAACACCACGCGGGTGCCCGCGACCGGAGCACCGCTCGTGTCGGTCACGACCCCACGAATGGTGGCGGCGAAGGCGGGCAGCCCGCACGTCAGCACCATCGCCGCCATCACGATTCCAGTTCGAATTGCCATCACCTTCACTCCGTCCTGCAGGACGCTCGCTCACGTCGCATGAGCGGGCGCGCGCGCCTGGGCGCTGCGAACACGAGACCTCACCGTGGGGGAACGGGCACGAGCCGGGCGCACGGTGGCACCCGGCTGTCTACGAACGCACGAGCAAGGGTGCGAAGGGCGGGGGTCTCGGGGCGAAACGGAAGGCTCGGCGAGACTCGAAGGCGCAGGCCAGACATGAGAAGGCCAGCCACGAGACGGGCCGCGTGCAAGCCTGGCTGCGGCCGGACAGGGCCGCCATGAGCAGCAGCCCGAGACCGATCGCGGTGGAAAGGGCGGTCAACGGGACCAACACGGTTACCGCCTCGGGCAGCGCGGGCGACTCGGGGTGGTCGGCGCGAGCGGACATGGCGGGACCGTGCAGCAGGCCGGCGAGCAGCCAGATGGCCACCGCCTTGCGCCCATGGAAGATTGATGCGCCGCGGCGGCGGAGGCCGGCCAGGGCCGTGACGAGGCCCGCGGCGATGAGCCACCGGAAGGTGAGCCCGGGTTCCGCCAGCTGGCCATCCCACCACTGGCTTCCGAACAGCCAGGCGTGGAACAACACGAGCAGGCCGCCTAGGATGGGGACGGCGCGGCGGAACATGACCGGCAATTTTACTCCGAAGGATTAGACGGACGCAGAGGGGAAAGGACCCCAGCCGGGTGCGGGACGGGTGCGGGCGGGTGCGATCACCGGCCGGCTGCACGCGTTATGGTGCGCAACCGCTCGCGGCGGGCAACGCCCTCGGGCCAGGTGGCCCAGGTATCCACCGGACGCGGCACCCGCCAGGTCCAGTTCGTCTCGTTGACGACGCTCGGAGTGTTGATGCGGTCCGTCCAACCGAAGACATCCTGCAGCGGAATCAGGGAAAGATAGGAGCCGGAGTCCAGCAGCGCGCGGACGGCTTCTTCGACACCCTCGGGGCCCAGCTCCACGCCCAGCGGGGCGATGTCGTGCGTGCCCGTGGTGGCCACCGAGAGCTCCGGGTAAGACTTCGGGTCGATGGGAGGCTCGCCTGGCTGGTCCCAGTGCCGCTCCCAGCGCATCACCTTGAACCCGGGCACGCCGAGCGCCGTGATGGACTCGCGGACGAACGCGGGCACCGTACCGAGGTCCTCGGCGACGACCTCAGCGCCGCTCCCCACGAATGCGCCAACCAGCGCCTCCCCCAACGCGCGCTGATCGGCTTCATCCGAAGGCTCGAAGTGCGGCGCGATCGCCTTGTCCAGCGGCCGCACCCACGTCCGATAGAGGCCCACCAGATGGTCGATGCGGAATCCGTCGAAGAGATCCGCATAGCGGCGCGCGCGCAGCCGCATCCACTGGTAGTTCGTCTCCGCGAGCGCCTGCCAGCGCCAGGGCGGCAGGCCCCAGTCCTGGCCCTCCGGTGCGAAGGCGTCGGGTGGAGCCCCGACGGTGGCGTCGAGCCGGAACTGCTCCTGTCGGCGCCAGACGTCGGCGCTGTTCGCGCTGATCATGAACGGCAGGTCGCCAAAGACCCTCGTGGGCCAGGCCAGGCGGCGCGCCTCCGACCACTGCGAATCGGCCACCCACTGGAGGTACTTCCGGTAGGCGACCTCGGCCTGGTGCTCGGCTGCCGCCCGAGCCATCACATCGGCATTCCCGGGTCGGAATGCCGGATCCCACTCCCACCAGCCGCGGTTCCGCTCCGCCGCGAGGACGGCGCGAAACGCTGCATACTCGTCCAGCCACCAGGCCTCCCGCGCGCAGAAGAGCTCGAACTGCCTGGCGCGCGGCGTGCCGCGGGCGATCTCCAGATCAACGAAGCGCTGCCAGGCGCGACGCAGCCACCTGTGCTTCAGGTTCCGCACTTCGCGGTACATCACGCGCGGCGCGCCCCGGACCTCGTCCAGGCTGAGGCGATCCTCGAAGTCGAAGGTCAGCTCGCCGCCGATGGCCTCGAAATCGAGCAGGGCGGGCAGCGCAATGCAGGTCGGGTCCAGGGCAAAGGACGTCAGCGCCGAGTACGGCGAGCGCTCGACCTCGGGCAGCTCCAGGATGGGCAGGATCTGGACGACCGCCTGCCCCGCGTCGGCAGCCCAGCGCGCCATCTCCGCGAAGTCGGGGAACTCTCCGATGCCCCAGCTGCGGGACGACACCAGCGAGAACAGCGGTACCGTGATGCCGCTCGTGCGCGTCATGCCTCATCCCCGCCGGCGCGCGCCAGCATCAGGCCGACACCGCGATCGAACACCGCGGGCTCGACGATGAGGCTGAGGACGAGAAACGCCTCGCGGGCGAAGTCGAAGAAGTATCCGGGGTGGACGAGCACGCCGTCCTCGCGGATGAGCCTGGCGACCAACTCGTGTTCGGGCATCAACAACGGCACCTGCAGGACCGCGGACCATCCACCCTCCACCCGCAGCCGTGTCACCGCCGGCCAGCTCGCACAGGCCTCGCCCAGCTCGTGCAGGTTTCGCCGGATCCGTTCGTGGATGCGCTCGCGGACCACCGCGACGGCGGGCAGAAGCGCAGGAGCGGCCACCTGTACGGGAGTCGAGACCGACAGATAGCTGTCGGCGATGATCTCATAGGCGTGCAGCGCCTCGGCCACGCGACCCTCCGGCCCGCCCCACGCAATCCAGCCGAGTTTCGCCTGCGGCAGCCCGCCGGATTTCGAGAGCCCGCCGAGCGCGCACGTCAGCACCTCGGCCTGGCCAAGCACCGACACGGCCTCGGGCGCGGGCTCGAGCGGGTAGTCGAAGAACACCTCGTCGCCGACGAGCACCAGGTCGTGCGCGGCGCACAATTCGATGATGGTCGCCAGATCCTCCCGGTGCAGGAACGACCCGGTGGGGTTGTTGGGCGACACCACGAGCAGCGCGCGCGACCGCGGCGTGATGGCCCGCCTCACCGAGGGAAGGTCGATGCGCCACGTGCCGTGATACTCGAGCTGATACGGCGCCGCTGCAACGCCCTCCAGGCGCGTGAGGTGATCGAACAGTGGATAGCTGGGCTCCGGGACCAGCACCTCGTCGCCGGGGTCGCAGAACAACTTGAAGAGCAGCGCGTAGGCTTCGCTGGTGCTCGATGTGAGCGCGATCCTCGAGGGGCTGATGACCAGGCCCTGGCGGGCGTACTCGCGGGCGACGGCCGCGCGGGCCGCGGGCAGTCCCAGCGGCTGAGGGTCGTAGGTGAGCGCCGCCGCATCGGCGAGGGGGGCCAGCAGGTCCGCCGGGTACGGGATGCCGACGCGCGTGGGATTGGTCTCCGTGAGATCGATGAGGGGTGCCCCGGCGGCGCGCCGCGCCGCCAGCGCGCGCGACACGGCGTTCGGGGACAGGTCCCGCGGCAGGCGCGACGAGATCATGCGGGGCGCGCGGGCGTCACGGCCCCACCAGGTCGATGCGCTCGATGACGTCGCCCTCGAGGATGCCATCCACCACGTCCATGCCGGACACCACCGTGCCGAACACCGTGTACTGGTGATCCAGGCGCGGCGAGTCCACCAGGTTCACGAATATCTGGGCGTCGCCCGTGTCGCGCCCGCGGGTGGAGATCCCCACTGTGCCGCGCCGGTGAATGCCCACTTCGTCCCTCATGAAGAGGGTGTCGCCGGCGTACTCGTTCGCGCCGGGGCTCCCGCCCTGGATGACGAAGTTGGGCGCCACGCGGTGGAACGTGAGCCCGTTGTAGTAGCCCTCGGTGGCACGCCGCGCGATGCGAGCCGATGACAGTGGCGCGAAGTCGGGATCCAGTGAGATGTCGAATGCGCCACGACCCGTCATCGTCACCCTCAGGCGCTTGCCACGCAGGGCCTGGACCTCCGCGAGGGCCACGGTGGGCGCCGGCAGGGGGCGTGGCGCGGCAGTGCGCGCCTGGCCCGTCCAGGCGGTCAGCATCTCGGCGACCTTCGCCGCAATGCGCGCGTCGTAGTCTGCGAGATACGGCTCGAGATCCGAAGCCCGAGCGCGCGCGTCCAGCGCCTGCAGCCGCTCGAGGATGGCCATGCGCGGGTCACGCGATGTGTCCTTGCTCTGCTTGGTGAGCCGGCCGAGCGCAGCGACCAGGGCGGGCACGGCCCTGGCTGCCGTTGCGGGATCCCCAAAGGCTCGCGTGGCGGTGAGTACCAGCTGGTGGTCGTCGCTGCTCAGGGCGGACAGCGCGACGGCCACGGCCTCGGGGCGCTTCGCCTCGATGAGCGCAGCGAGCGCCGCCTCGCGCACGTTGTGATGCGCGTCGGCGCCGAGCGTGGTCAGGACGTCCACCGCGGCGAGCACGCCCGCGGCGCGGGCCGCGTACATCCGCACCTGCCAGGTGGGATGCGTCGCGAAGCGCGGCAGCCTCGTCCTGGCCCGGGCCGGGTCCTGGCGCGCCAGGGCGACCAGCGCGTGCGCGGGCGCATGCCACTCGCGCGGGCGCTCCGACAGTCCCTCGGCGAGGGTCGCCAGATCGGCGGCAACGCTGTCCCCGGCCGGACACGGCGTGCCCAGCAGGTCGATGGCCTGCAGCATCACGTGGGGATTCGGGTCCTTGAGTGAGGCGCGGATGGGCGCG
>CAZLBU010000090.1:7249-9801 GCA_964557815.1 uncultured Bifidobacteriaceae bacterium
GGTCCAGGGCCTTGCCGCGGGTGGCCTGCAGCCGCCGGCCCCAGGAGCGCAGCGCCTCGAGACGCACCGGCGCGTCGGGGTCCTTCAACGCGGCGCGCAGCAGCGCTTCGCGATCGGCCATCGTCACGTCGGCGCCGGCGGCGATCGCGCCAAGCCGGCGCACCTCGCTGTCTCGATCGCTCAGCGCGCGCTCCACGATGGACGGCGTCGCCTCGTCGCCGGTGACGAGCGCCGCCATGGCCAGCCTTCGGATCCACGTGGACCGCGGGTCGGCCGGTGGTCGCTGCGCTGTTGCGGACCATCGCAGGCGGTCCCACGTGCGAGGCTGGAGCGCGCCAATCTTTCGGCTGGTCCGGACGAGCGCCTCCAGACCGCGCACCGCGCCCGCGATGGCGGGCGTTTCGGGCTCGGCGAACGACTCGGGCGAAGGCAGCTGCTCCACGAGCACGGCCTCGGTGCGCGCCACCTGCTCCGCGGTGGTGTACGGCAGCCGGCCGAGCGCTGCCGCGAGCTCGCCCCACACCTCCCAGAGGCCGGCGTCGGCGTCGATGGCCGCGCGCTCGATGAGCAGGCCCTGGACCTGGGCAACCGCCTCGGGCGTGCGGGCCAGCTGCGCCAGCGCCCACGCGGCCTCGGCCCGGATGCCGACGCCGTCCCCGAGCGCCGGCGCCACGTAGCGGATCTGGTCCGGCTGCTCGAGGCGGCCGAGCGCGCGGATGCCCGCGCGCCGCTGTGCGCCGCCCTGCATGGCCTCGCGGATCACCTCCGCGTTCCGCGCGTCCTCGCCCTGGATGATCTTCTCCAGCGCGGCCGACTGCGCCTGGGCGGATATGCCGGGCTGTGCCACGGCCACCGCCGGGGCCATGGATGCGCAGAGCGCCAAAGTCAGCAACCTCGGCTGTCGCTTTACATTTGTCACAGGGACTGTCCCCGATACTCGAGCATTTGCCGGGCCAGGTCGCACGGATATGAAATCGCCACGTCCACGATGTCGCCCACCTCGTTCCGCACCGATTCCAGCCTCGGCATGACGAAACCGGTGTACGACGGAAGCTTGAGGCGGTCCACGCGCGCGACCACCTCGTCCCTGAGCGCAGGGTCGAAGTGCACGCCGTATCGTTCGAAGAAGGCCTTCGCCGCCTCGTAGTCCCCCTCCGACTTCATCCGCTGCACCTCACGCAGCAGGCGCGCCACCCCTTCATGGAACGCCCTCGTGTCCACGACGACGTAATAGGTCTTCCCGTCGCGGATGCGGCGCTCGATGGCGCGGGTGTTGGCCATCAGCCAGTGCACGATGGCCTGGCGGTTGCGCATGTGATCTTCCTCGATCGAGGTGCCCTCGCGGACGCGGCGCAGCTGCACGAGCGCATTCCGTGCGTAGGCCTCGTACTCGGCGCGCACGATGGTGGCCTGCTCGTCGGCCGGCACCAGGCCCAGGGTGGCCAGGTAGGGATCCGCAACGAAGTACAGGGCCACGAGGTCCGCGCGCGTCTCCTCGAGCGCCGAGTACTGCTCCTTCAAGAGCTCCTGCGGCTGCGCCGTCACGCCGTCGGCCATGCGGCCCGAGCCGTGACCGAGCACTTCGTGGATCTCCGTCGTCAGCTCGCTGGCAAACGGCGCCCAGTCGCGCGCCCGCTCGGCTTCCGCATCGTCCCAGGTGAACTCGTGGCGGAAGCTCTCGGGCTGCGACCTGTCGTAGGCCTCGAGAACGTTCGAGAGGGTGACCGATTTGCTGCCGTACTGCTCGCGGATGCGCTGATCGTTCGGCAGGTTGACGCCGATGGGCGTGACCGGGCCCGAGTCCCCCACTTCCACCACCACTTCGATGGCCATCGCCGTGACGCCCTGCACGACCGGCTTCCGGAATCGCGGGTCGATGGGCATGTGATCCTCGAACCACTGCGCGTGTGCCGCCAGGGTCCGGATCTTCCCCGTCTTCTCCGGATTGGTGTAGTAGACGATGCCCTCCCACGAGCCCTTGATGCCGCGCGCATCCATGTAGACTTCGATGAAGCCGTTCATCGTGTCCACGGTGGTGTCGTGGTTCTCGACCCAGGCGATATCGAAGGCCGCCCGGTCGTCCTCGCTGCCAGTCTCGTAGAACCGGACGAGCGCCTCGAGCGCCGCGCGCAGGCCCGGCGGCGCCACCGCGACGGCGTCGCGCAGGTGCCCGACGATGCGCACGATCTGATCGTGGTAGCGGCCGCCGACACGGTAGACCTCCTCGACCAGGCGCCCGTCGCGCTTCACGAGGCGAGAGTTCAGCGGGTGACGTTCCGTGAAGCCCTCGAGGTCGGCCATCGTCACGCCGTCGTACAGGTTGTTCGCGCTGGCCTCGAGGATATCGCGCCCACCCCCGGGAGTCTTGTGCGTCACCATCGGGTCGAACGCCGGGTCGAAGAACATGGGCGCGAAGCGCACCACCAGCTCCTCGGGCGACTCGCCGGGCTGGAGGGGCAGGGCCGCGCCGTTCGCGTGCGCACGGGCAACCGCGTCGGCAAAGGCTTGCGGTGCGAGACGCAGCACGAACTTGCGGGCTGTCAGGTTGTTGT
>CAZLBU010000091.1:0-7700 GCA_964557815.1 uncultured Bifidobacteriaceae bacterium
GCACCCGTTCGCACCCGCCCGCACCCGTTCGCACCTGCCCGCACCCGTTCGCACCCCTCAGTTGGTATTGATGAACCTGTAGAGGACGCGGATCAACCGGTATGCCTCGGGCATCGAGGCGCGCTGGAACTGGACCGTATCGGGCGCGACGACCGTGATGTCGGTGAAAGCGGAGGCCACCTCGGGGATGATGAAGTTGCGGAACTGCATGCGCACCTGGTAGCTGGCAGTGCGCTCTGGCGTGGGCTTTCGCGCGGACTGGACGCCGTCGCGGGCCGCGGCCTGAATGTCCTTGCGGGCCTCGGCCAGGGGCCGCAACTCCACGGCGCGCGTGTTGATGGCCCGCTTCACGACGGCGCCGCGTATGCCCGGTACCGCTCGTGTGACCTCCTCCACCGCCGTGTCGTCTCCGCTCACCGCGACGACGGGCACGCCGTACCAGCGCGCCAGCGCGGCGTTCATTCCACCCTCGCCGACGGACACGCCGTTCACCTGGAGATCGCGGACGACGCCCGAGCCGGTGTGCGCGAAGACGCCGCGGGGCGCGTCGGCTTTGGCGTGGTAGCCGACGAAGACGATGGCGTCGAAGGTCTCGTCGAGGCCTTCCATCATGCCGTAGCGCTTGAAACTGTGGCTGATGAGCCGCGCCCGCGGATCGAGATCCTCGGGCAGCAGGTTGCGCTGGCTGCCGTGCGAGTCGTTCACGACGACTTCCGTCGCTCCGCCCTCGAAGGCGCCGCGGATGGCCGCGTTGGCGTCCTCGGCCATCAGCTTGCGCGCACGGCCGTACTCCGCGCCGCCCGCGCTGGTCTGGTCATCGCCGTTGACGCCGGAGATGCCTTCCATGTCCACGGAGATGTAGACCTTCTTCCCCTGCGCCCCCGCCGGCGTCACCGGGAACACGAAGGCCACGAAGGCCACGAAGGCCAGCACGAAGACACGCTCTGCTCGCATGCGAGTGAGCGTAACTCAGGAAGCCCTCGGCCGGTGCCAATCCGTCCTGAAAAACTTCGTGTCCTTCTTCGCGTCCCTCGTGGCCTTCGTGTTGCCGTGGACTACTGGCCCGCGGGCTGCAGCGCGGTCTCGACGAACTGCTGCTCGGGCAGGGCGCCGAGGATCTCGATGTTGTCGTTGACGATGGTCTTGGGGACGCCCGTCACGTGGTACTTCCGCGACAGGTCCATGAACGACGTGGCCTCCACGGCCGTGGCCGTGATGTGCGGGCTGCTGAACGCCATCTTGTGCGCGAGGACGACCGCCCTCGGACAGTGCGGTCACGTGGGGGTGGAGAAGACCTTGATCTCCGTGGGCGTGGTCACCCCCTCGAGCATCTTCACCGTCGCGGGCTCGAGCTCCACGTTGCCCGTGCCGGCGAGCAGGATGGACTCGACGAGCGGCACGAACTCGTAGCCGGTCGGCGCCCCGAGAAAGCGCATCCGCGTGTCCTCGCCGTCCCGGAGGACGACGATGGCCGGCTCGCGCTCGACGCCGTACTTCGTGCGGTCCTCTGTATCGAGAACGAAGTTCTTCTCGACGACCGAGATCTTGTCGTTGAGGGAGGCCACCTCGTCCAGCACCTGCTTGGCAATGGGCCCGCCCTCGGAACCGCCGAAGGTCTGGGTGAACAACAGGAGCGTGACCGGGGTCTCGATGGCCGAGAGGTGCTGCCGCAGCACCTGGGTATCGCTTTCGGAAAGTAGTCCCATCTCCGGATTATAGGCCCGGCCAGAGGGGCCCGCCGGCGATCAGAACTTGAAGAGGTCGTCGAACGCCTTGCGCGCGGTGGACGACTGCGCGCCGCCCTGCGCTCCGCCACTGGCGCCTGCGGCCGGGCTGGCGCCCGCCGCGGTGGTTTCGCGCTCGAGGCTGGTGCGCGCCTCGAAGAACGCGCATTCATTGGCAACGTCCTTCGGCGCGACCCGGGCGGGCACCGGCTGCACGCATTCGAAGCGCGCCGCGGGGTCGAAGTGCGTGCACTGCACGCACGAGCGCAGGTCCTGGTTGCACTTCGGGCAGGTGCTGCGAGAGAGGATCTGCGCGTCCACGAGGGTCCCGCAGCGCGCGCAGCGGGCCACCTCGCGGTAGCCCATCATGCGCGGGTTGCGCGCGCCTTCCGAGGAGATGCGCCGCGCGCCGGCGGGTGCCCCGGGCTCGCGCTCGGGCCGTTGGCCGGCCGGCGCCGGGCGCGGTGCGCGCTCGCGCCCATCGTCCTGGTACCCGCGCTGGCGGTACTTGCGGTCGCTCACCTAGGCTTCACCCTTCGGGTGCATGGTCTTACCTCCAACGACCGTGCGGACGACCTGGATGGTCTTGATCTCGTCGGGGTTCACGTCGTGCGGGTCCTTCGCCAGCACCACGAAGTCGGCGTACTTGCCGGGTGTGATGGATCCCTTGACGTTCTCCTCGTGAGACGCGTAGGCGCCGTGGATCGTGGCGATCTTCAGCGCCTCGTCCACCGTCACGCGCTGCTTCGGGCCCCAGACGTTGCCGCTGAAGTCCTTGCGCGTGACCATGCTCTGGAGCGCCATGAGCGGCTCGAACGGCCCCGGCCCGTAGTCGGACGCGCCGGGCACGGGGATGTCGTGCTCGAGGAAGGACTTGTGGGCGAACATCCAGTTCATCTTCTCGTCGCCGTACTCCTTCCACTTCTCGCCGTGATAGTGCGCGTAGGTCCAGAAGGGTGTGGGGATGACGCCCAGTGCCTTGATGCGGCGGAGCAGGTCCGGGTTCACCAGCGAGCAGTGCTCGATGCGGTTGCGCGGGTCGGGCCGCGGCCACTGCTTCTGGACCCGTTCGTACGCCTTCAGCACCATATCGATGGTGACGTCGCCGTTGGCGTGGATGGCGACGCGGAAGTTGTGGCGCCAGGCATCCTCGACCGCCTCGTCGATCTCCTGCTGCGTCATCGTGAGGATGCCGTAGTCGCTGGTGCCGACGTACGGCGTGCTCATGCGCATGGTGCGCTCCGAGGCGGAGCCGTCGGCCGCGAACTTCACGCCCACGACCCGGATCCACTCGTCGCCGAAGCCGTAGTGGATGCCCGCCGCCTTGAAGCCGGCGAAGGTGTCGGCGCCGCGCGCGAGGAAGCCCGCCCGGTGGCGCAGCTCGCCATTGGCGCGCGCGTCCTCGTAGGCCTGGATGCGGTCGCGGTTGGCGCCGGCGTCGTGCACGGAGGTGAGGCCCGCCGCCGTGAGCAGCTCCGAGATGTAGCGCATGCCGTTCCGGCCGCGCTCGCGCTGCTGCTCCGGCGTGAAGGTTTCGCGCGTCCCCACCTTGGCGAAGACCCCGCGCGCCAGCTCGGCGACGCGCCCGGTGTGCTCGCCGGTTTCGTCCCGGAAGAAACGGCCGTGATCGGGATCCGGCGTGTCCTTCGTGATGCCCGCCAGCTCGAAGGCCTTCGAGTTGTACCAGCTCGTGTGGCCGCCGCGGTGGTTCACCACCAGCGGGTGATCGCGCGTCACTTCGTCCAGGAAGCGCTTCGTGAGGACGACGTCGAGCTTCGTGTCGTCGAACATGATGCCCTCGACCCACTGGCCGGGCGGCGTCTTGTCCGCCTTCGCCTTGAGCGCGGCCTGCAGCTCGCGGACGCGGGGCACGTTGGCGTTCACGCTGTAGAGCTCGCCGACGCCGCTGACGTGGCAGTGCGTATCGATGAACCCGGGCGTGACGGTCTGGCCGCCCGCGTCGATGACGCGCGTGCGCGCGCTCGCGAGGCTGCGGATGTCCGACGTCGATCCCACCGCGATGAAGCGCCCGTCCTTCACGGCGAAGGCCTCGGCCCGCGGGCGCGCGGGGTCGACGGTGTAGACGCGCGCGTTGACCACCACGAGGTCGGCCTCGAAGACCGGCGTGGCCGCCGGTGGCTGCTGGGCGGCGGCCGCCGCAAGGGCGTCGAGCCCGGAGGATGCGACGGCACCAGCTCCCGCCAGCGCCGCGCCGTAGCCGAGGAACTCGCCACGTGAAATGCGCTTCATGGCGCAGACTCTAGCAAAGATCTCCGACTGAAAATGCGAAAAGTGAGAAGAGAAACGCAGCCGCTTGATGAGGTGTGCCAGGGCCGCGGAGGCGACCCTGGCACTGGCTGCACCGGGGCCACAACGAGGGGAAGCGCCGGATGCGGCCACCCACCATGAGTGAGCGGCATGACTGTTATGCGACAAGGGGATGACAATGTCAAGCCTGCCGGGTCGGCCCGGCGGGCCGGTATCATGCGCTCAGGCTGACGGAGGAATGTCCATGCGTCGCACGTGCAGGGGAATCGGGTCGGTTGTCGCGGTCGTCGCCCTCTGGGCCGGGCCCGCGGCCGGGCAGGATCGCCGGCCGATGAGCTTCGTGGATTCGCTCACGCTGCCGGTCATCCAGGACCCGCAGCTGTCGCCGGACGGCCAGCAGGTGCTGTTCGTCATGGACGGCCCGGACTGGAAGGCGAACCGGCGCATCGGTCACATCCACCGGATCAACGTCGATGGCACCGGCCAGGTGCAGCTCACCTTCGGCGAGCGTGGCGAGTCGAGCCCGCGATGGTCGCCGGATGGCACGCAGGTGGCGTTCCTCGCACGCCGCGAATCCGACGAGCACAACCAGGTCTACTTGCTCCAGAGCGCCGGCGGCGAGGCACGCCGCCTCACGCGCCACCCGGCCGCACCCGGCAACCTGGCGTGGGCGCCCGACGGCACGCGGCTGTACTTCACGGCCAGTGACGAGAAGACGCCCGAGGAACGCGAGCGCGAGCGGCTCCAGGACGACGTCTACAGGTTCGAGGAGACGAACTTCAAGCACCGGCACCTCTGGGCGGTGGACCTGGAGGGGAAGGCGGCGAAGTTGACCGACGGCGACTTCTCCGTCGAGCAGTACGCAGTGTCGCCGGATGGATCCCGCATCGCGCTCACGCGCTCGCCGTCGCCGCTGCTCGAGTTCTCGCACCTCGCCGAGGTGTGGGTGATGGACGCCAGCGGGGCGAATGCCCGCCAGCTCACGTCCGGGAACCGCATCGCGGAGCGCGGCCTCGCGATCTCGCCCGACAACACGCGCTTGCTGTTCGTGGCCGGCGCGAACGAGGCGATGGAGGGGTACCACAACGGGAAGGTGTTCGTGCTGCCGCTCGCAGGCGGCCGGCCGCGGCAGGTGACGCCGCCCTCGGCCACCTACGACGTCTCGAGCGCGGACTGGTCGAGGGACGGCTCGCGCGTCTACTTCGTCGCCAATCTGGGCGTGCACGACGAGATCTTCGTGCTCGATCCGGAGTCGCGCGCCGCCACCAACCTCACGAGCGGCCAGCACAGCCTGGGCGGGTGGCGATACGTCGACACCGCGGACCGCTTCGTGTTCACGCGCAACACGCCGGAGCATCCCCCCGAGGTGCACGTGGCCGGCTCGACCGGCGGCTCGATGTCGAGGGTGACGTCGGTGTTCCGGGACCTCTCGTCGCGCTTCCTGCTCGCGCGGCAGGAGCGGTTCACGTGGAAGGGGCAGGACGGGCAGATGATCGAAGGGCTGCTCTTCTACCCGGTGGGGTACCGCGAGGGCGAGCGCTACCCGCTGATCGTCGCCACGCACGGCGGCCCGGCTTCGTCCGACAAGTTCGGCTTCAGCCACGACGCCCAGGTCTATGCGGGCAAGGGCTACGCGGTGCTCAAGCCGAACTACCGCGGCAGCACGGGATACGGGGACGCGTTCCTGCGCGAGATGTCGAAGGGCTACTTCAAGCAGTCGCACCTCGACGTGATGACCGGGACGGACGCGGTCATCGCGAAGGGCCTGGCCGATCCGGAGAAGCTCGTGAAGATGGGATGGAGCGCCGGCGGGCACATGACGAACAAGATCATCACGTTCACCGATCGCTTCAAGGCGGCGAGCAGCGGCGCGGGCGCGGCGAACTGGATCTCGATGTATGCGCAGTCGGACAACCGCGAGTTCCGGACGCCGTGGTTCGGCGGCACGCCGTGGCAGGCGGACGCGCCGATCGATCTCTACTGGGAGCACTCGCCGCTGAAGGACGTCGCGAAGGTGAAGACGCCGACGATCTTCCTCGTGGGTGAGGAGGACCCGCGGGTGCCGCTGCCGCAGTCGGTGGAGATGTATCGCGCGCTGCGGAGCAACGGCGTGCCGACCCACCTCTACGTGGCGCCGCGCGAGGGACACGGGTGGACCGAGCTGCGTCACCGCCTGTTCAAGCTGCAGGTGGAGCTGGAGTGGTTCGAGCGGTGGGTGCACGGGCGGTCGTACCAGTGGGAGCCGATCCCGGAAGTGGCGGGCAGGGACGAGAAACCGCGCAACAGCCCATCGGTCATCAACAGGTAGAGGTTCGGGGGAATGCCCAACGCTATATATGGTTGGGCCATTGCTGTCGAGCTGCTGCGGGCGGATGCGGTGACCGCTTATATACGTGGCGGCCGCGCGGGCTGTTCGTGGCCTACCCGGACCGCGAACGGTTGCGGGAGGTTCCTTGACCCCGCGTGTTCTCTGTGATAAAACCCTCCTTGCGAAAATTTTCACAATTAGCTCCTGACGGCCAAAGCGCGGTAGAGTGCTGCGTTTTGCAGTGAGGGAGTGTGTAGGGGACATGCAGGTATTCCCGAAGAGCGCCAATTCCTGGTCGCGGGGCAGCATCATCGCCGGCCTGTTCATCCTGGCCGGCCTGGGATGGACGATCCTCACCATCCAGCGATCCGACTTCGTCACCCAGGCCAACTCGTTCATCGAGCAGCCCGTGCAGTTCAGCCACCAGCACCACGTCGGTGGCATCGGCATCGACTGCCGGTACTGTCACACCGCGGTCGAGGTCTCGCCGTCGGCGGGCATCCCGCCCACCAAGACGTGCATCAACTGCCACTCGCAGATCTGGTCCACGAGCCCCTACCTGGAGCCGGTCCGCGCGAGCTTCCGCGACGACAAGCCGCTCCAGTGGGTCCGCGTGCACGACCTGCCGGACTTCGTCTACTTCAATCACAGCATCCACGTGAAGCAGGGTGTGGGCTGCGAGACCTGCCACGGGCGCGTCGATCGCATGCCCCTCATGCTGCAGAAGTCGTCGCTTCAGATGGAGTGGTGCCTCGACTGCCACCGGGACCCATCGCGGTACGTCCGCCCGCGCGATCAGATCACGACGATGGGGTACCAGGTGCCGGACGGGACGACGCAGGCCGAACTCGGCGCCCAGCTCGTCAAGGCCTACAACATCGCGGGCGTCGAGCACATGACCAGCTGCTCGGTCTGCCACCGCTAGAGCCGGCGACGTGACGAAGAGCCCGAAGGACGACATGAGCGCAGAGTCTCTCGACATCAAGGCGATCCGCGCGCGGCTGGAGAAGGCCGGCGGACCGCAGTACTGGCGCAGCCTCGAATCGGTCGCCGAGACCCCGGAGTTCCAGGAGTTCCTGCACCGCGAGTTCCCCGTGAACGCGTCGGAGTGGACCGACCCGGTCGGCCGCCGCTCGTTCCTCAAGCTGATGGGTGCCTCGGCGGCGCTGGCGGGCGTGAGCGCCTGCACGGTGCAGCCGACCGAGCTCATCGTGCCCTACGTGCGGCAGCCCGAGGAGGAAATCCCCGGCAAGCCGCTGTTCTTCGCCACGGCCATGGCCCTTGGCGGCGTGGCCACCGGCCTGCTCGTCGAGAGCCACCAGGGCCGGCCGACGAAGGTCGAGGGCAACCCGGATCACCCGGGGAGCCTGGGCGCCACGGACCTGTTCGCGCAGGCTTCC
>CAZLBU010000091.1:7710-9793 GCA_964557815.1 uncultured Bifidobacteriaceae bacterium
GCTCGCAGTCGCTCGTGCAGCTCGGCGAGATCCGGCCGTGGGCCACGTTCCTGACGGCGGTCAAGTCGGCGCTCTCGGGCCAGGCGGCGTCGAAGGGCGCGGGCCTGCGGATCGTCACCGAGACGGTGAGCTCGCCCTCGCTGGCCGCGCAGATCCAGCAGGTGCTCGCGGCCTACCCCGAGGCGAAATGGATCCAGTGGGACGCGATGCCGCGCGACAACGCGCGCGCCGGCGCCCGCCTCGCCTTCGGCGAATACGTCGAGCCGCTCTACGACTTCACGAAGGCCGACGTCGTGCTCTCGCTCGACGCCGACTTCCTCGCCTCGGACGGCCCGGCGAACCTCCGCTACACGCGGCAGTTCGCCTCGCGCCGCCGGATTGAAGGCACCGGCGAAGGCCTCAACCGCCTCTACGTGGCGGAAGCGGCCCACTCGGTCACGGGCGCGAAGGCCGATCACCGGCTGCCGATGAAGACGAGCCAGGTGGACGGCTTCGCACGTGCTGTCGCCTCGCGGGTCGGCGTGGCCGGCATCACGGGCACGGCGCCCGCGGGCACCGAAGCCGCGGCCGAAGCCATTGCGAAGGATCTCGCCGCGCATCGCGGGCGCTCGATCGTCATCGCGGGCGACGCGCAGCCGGCGAGCGTGCACGCGCTGGCGCACGCCATGAACGAGGCGCTCGGCAACGCGGGCCAGACCGTGACCTACCTGGCGACGCCCGAGGCGGTGCCCAGCGAGCAGGTGGCGGATCTTCGCGCGCTGGCCAGCGACATGGACGCGGGCCGCGTCCAGATGCTGCTGATGATCGGCGAGTCGAACCCGGTACTGTCGGCGCCGGCGGATCTCAACTTCGCCGACGCGCTCGGCAAGGTGCCGATGCGCGTGCACTCGGGGCTCTTCCTCGATGAAACCGCCGTCCTCTGCCACTGGCACGTGCCGGCCGCGCACTACCTCGAGGCCTGGAGCGACGCTCGCACCATCGACGGCACGGCCTCGATCGTGCAGCCGCTCATCCAACCGATGTACGGCGGCAAGTCGGCCCACGAGGTGATGGCGACGCTGACCGATCTCCCGGATCGCAGCGGCTACGACATCGTCCGCGAGTACTGGATGAAGCAGCCGCAGGCCGGCGGCGACGCGGCGGCGTTCGAGAAGGCCTGGCGGCGCTGGCTGCACGACGGGGCCATCGAGGGCACCGCGCACGCGGCGAAGACGGTGGCCCTGGCGGCGGACTGGGCCTCCCGCGCGGCTGCGGCTCCCGCCGTGGCTGGCCTCGAGGTGAACTTCCGCCGTGACCCGACGGTGTACGACGGGCGCTTCGCCAACAACGGCTGGCTGCAGGAGATGCCGAAGCCGATGACGAAGCTCACGTGGGACAACGCGGCGCTCATCGCGCCGGCGACGGCCGAGTCGCTGGGCGTGGAGAACGGCGACGTTTTGGAGCTTCGCCACGAGGGGCGGCTGCTTCGCGTGCCCGCGTGGATCATGCCGGGCCATGCGGCCGACGCGGTGACCCTGACCGTCGGGTACGGCCGCACGCGCGCGGGCCGGGTGGGGAACGGCACGGGCTTCAACTCCTACGCGCTGCGCGGGAGCGCGTCGCCGTGGTTCGGGGCCGGGGAAGCTGCCGCCAGCGGCGACGAGTACGAGCTCGTCAGCACGCAGGATCACTGGGCGCTCGAGGGCCGCAACGTCGTGCGCTCGGCCCATCTCGAGGAGTTCAAGGCGAAGCCGGACTTCGCGCGCGAGATGGAGCACCTGAAGCTGGACCAGGGCATCACGCTGATGCCCCACAAGGAGTACACCGGCTACGCCTGGGGCATGGCCATCGACATCAACGCCTGCACGGGCTGCGGCGCGTGCGTCGTGGCGTGCGTGGCCGAGAACAACATCCCGGTCGTCGGCAAGGAGCAGGTGCAGCGGAACCGCGAGATGCACTGGCTCCGCGTGGATCGCTACTACGCCGGCAGCCTCGACAACCCGGACACCTACTTCCAGCCGATGCCCTGCCAGCAGTGCGAGAACGCGCCCTGCGAGGTGGTGTGCCCGGTGGCGGCCACGACCCACAGCGCGGAAGGCCTGAA
>CAZLBU010000092.1:0-9719 GCA_964557815.1 uncultured Bifidobacteriaceae bacterium
GTGATGGGCGTCTTCGTCGCTCGAACTTTCGTCGCGTTGGCGCGTGACCGCGCGGCCTGGCAGGCCCGCCGCGACCAGCTGGCCGCAGCCGAGCACCTGCTGCGCGAACGAGTCAACGCCCTGTGAGATCCGCATGACCCGCGCCTACGTCCGCGTCCTCGTCGTCTGGGTCGTGACGCTGGCGGCGCTCTACGTCTTCCAGCGAGCGTTCTCCTGATCCCTGATCCCTGATCTCTGCTCCCCTCCCCCTACCCATGCACTGGATCGACTGGACGATCATCGCGGCCTACCTGACCTGGATCGTGTGGGACGGGTTGCGCCTGACGAAGAAGTCCCACAACATCGAGGGCTATTTCCTCGCGAGCCGGAGCATCCCGTGGTGGGCCGTCGGGCTCTCGGTGATGGCCACCCAGCTGTCGGCCATCACCATGATCGGCACGACGGGGCAGGGCTACGTGTTCGGGATGAGCCTGCTGCAGTACTACTACGCGCTCCCGATCGCGATGATCCTCGTGTCGCTGACCTTCGTGCCGTTCTTCCACAACGCGCGGGTGTTCACGGCCTACGAATACCTGGAGCGCCGGTTCGACGCGAAGACGCGCACGCTGACGGCCCTGCTGTTCCTGCTCTCGCGCGGCATGTCCACCGGCGCGGTCATCGCCGCCCCGGCCGTCGTGCTGTCGGTGATGCTGGGCGTGGACGTCACCACCACGTGCCTCCTGATCGGCCTGCCCACGGCGGTCTACACGATGTTCGGCGGCGTGCAGGCCGTCACATGGACCGACGTCAAGCAGATGTTCCTCATCGTCTTCGGGCTGGTGGCCGCGGTCATCGCCCTCTTCCTGGGGTTGCCCGACTCGGTCGGCATCAGCGAGGCCCTCAGCCTCGCCGGCGCCACCGGCCGCCTCCAGACAATGGACTTCCGGGTCGACCCGTCCATCACCTACACGTTCTGGTCGGGCACGCTCGGCGCGCTGTTCCTCTTCCTGTCGTACTTCGGCACCGACCAGAGCCAGGTGCAGCGCTACCTGACGGCGCGATCCGTGGACGAGGCGCGGACCTCACTGCTGATGAGCGCGTACTGGAAGATTCCCCTGCAGGCGCTGGTGCTCGTCATCGGTGTGTTCATGTTCCTCTTCTACCTCTTCACGCCGCCGCCGATGCTCTTCAACCCGGTGCACGATCGGCAGGTGCGCGAGAGCGCCAGGGCGGGGGAGTACGCGGCGCTCGAGCAGCGGTTCACCGCTTCGATCGAGGAGCGGCGGAAGGCCGCCGAGGCGGCCGCGGCGATGGACCGGGGCGGCGACGCCGTGGCGCGCGCCCTCTCGCAGGCGGCGTTCCTCAGCGCGGACGAGCGGGTGAAGCAGGTGCGCGCCGACGCGGTGGCGCTCGTGCGCGAGGTGTCGGGCGACCGCACCTACAACGACGTGAACTACGTGTTCCCGACCTTCGTGATGACCCACCTGCCCATCGGGCTCGTCGGGCTGCTGATGGCGGCCATCTTCGCCGCGGCCATGTCCACCATCTCGGCGGAGCTGGCATCGCTGTCCACGGCCAGCGTGATCGACTTCTACCGCCGCTTCGGCGGCGGGAGCACGGCCGACGACCGGAAGCTCCTCCTCGTGTCGAGGCTGGCCACGGGCGCCTGGGCGGTGTTCGCCTCAGTCGTCGCCATCTACGCCGTGGAGATGGGGTCGCTCATCGAGGTGGTGAACCGGTTCGGGTCGTTCTTCTACGGCTCGATCCTGGGTGTGTTCCTGCTGGCCATCGGCTGGCCGCGGGCCAACGGCACGGGCGCATCCGTCGGCCTGCTGGCGGGCATGGCCACGGTCGGCTACGTGGCGACCACGACATCCATCGGCTTCCTCTGGCACAACCTCATCGGCGCGGTGGCCGTGTGCGTCGTGGGGGCGATGGTCAGCGCCCTGACCGGCGGGCGTCCCACGCCCCCCGCGGAGGCGCGCTGATGGGCGGCCGGCCGCTGCTGCTGGCGCTCATCGCCGTCATGGCCGTGGTGTTCATCTCCTGGACGCTCGGAGAGGTGCTGCGTCAGCGCAGGAAGTGAGCGCTGACCTGTCCATTGGCGATTGCTGATTGGCGATTGACGATTCACTGGTGATTGCAGATTGTGGATTGAGCCATTCGATTGGGCCGTCGAGCGAATGGCGCAATGCGGCATCGCCGCAGTCGCGCAATCGACATGCCCCGATGGCCCAATCGTCAATCCCCCAATGAATCGCCCAATCGTCAATCAGCAATCACCAATGGGCGCGGTTCACAGGCGGTCCAGGTCGTCCTTTCCGATGACGACGTTCCACGGCAGCATCTCGTACTGGGCGACGCCCTGCTGGTAGAACGGGTCACCGTCGCGGATGGCGTCGAGCGACGCCTGCGGGCTCTCGTCGGGGACCTTCAACAGGAACAGGCCGCCGAAGCGCGGATCCTGGGGTCCGCGGCGAGCAGCGTCCCCTCGGCTTTCAGCTGGCGCAGGTAGGCGCGGTGCGGCTCCTGGTGGACGATGACTTCGTCGAGCGGGCGGCGATAGCGCACAATGGCGATGGCATACATGGCGATTCGTATTTTCGTCACCGGCGGGACGTTCGACAAGGAATATGACGAGATCCACGGGCGGCTGTTCTTCAAGGACACGCACGTCGGCGAGATGTTGAAGCTGGGGCGCTCGCGCGTGGAGGTGAGCGTCCGCACGCTGATGATGGTGGACAGCCTCGACATGACGGCCGCCGACCGCCAGCTGATCGTGTCGAACTGCCGCCAGTCGGCCGAGCGGCGCATCGTCATCACGCACGGGACCGACACGATGGTGGAGACCGCGCGGGCGCTCGCCGAGGCCGCGCTGGAGAAGACCATCGTGCTCACGGGCGCGATGATTCCCTACGCCTTTGGCAGCTCGGACGGGCTCTTCAACCTGGGCAGTGCGCTGTCGTTCGCGCAGGTGCTCCCGGCGGGCGTCTACGTCGCGATGAACGGCATGGCATTCCCCTGGGACCGCGTGCGCAAGAACCGGCAGACGGGGTTCTTCGAAGGAACGTGACCGAGGGCGAGCCCACTGGCTCATCAGTGTCTCGGAAGGGGACCTCGACGCGCCGGCTCCGACAGGCGTATGCTCCCGAGGTTCCCCTCGTGGTCCAACCTTCCTCGGAGAAACTGCCATGAGTCACAACAGGCTGGCAGCGAGAATCACCCTCGTCGCGTACGTGTTCGCGTTCGTGCTCCCCGAGCTGGCGGCCGCGAGGCTGACGGCCGCCGATCAGGAACCACCGACAGCGGCACAGGTCGCACAGGCCCTCGGCATCGTGCAGACGCCGGCGGCCAAGGCCCGGAGTACCGACGACCCGGTGCCGCCGAGCCTGGCGGGACAGCCGGACACCCTCGACGCGCGCTCCCCACTCTCTGCCGCCATCATGGCCGGGCTATCCGGCCGCGGCGCCGAGTACGGCGAAACCGCCCTCTTCGCCGACTGGGACGGCCGCGAAGACCGCACGGCCGACCGCAGTCAGAAGGTGGACGAGCGGGCGGCGACCTCGACGGTCGACGTCGGCGCCGTCGTCACCCGCGTCGCCGTGTCGGCGCACACCGTCGCCAACGGCTTCAACGAGAACGTCTACTACTACGGGGACTCGGTGGGGAACCTCGTGGTGGGGGTCGACACCGATCCCGGCGTGAGCGGCTCCGCCTCGCCGACCGTCGACACACGAACGGTCATCAACCTGCCGACGGCCCTGAATGCCTTCGGCACGCTGCAGAGCGACTCGCGGGTCGTCATCACCGGCGTCTGCATCAGCCCGGTGGTGGACCTCACCTCGTGGGCCAACGTGAACGGTGTGTTCGCGCCGTTCGCCGGTCAGATAGGTGAAGCGGTGATCGTCACCTATAACGACTTCGGGGGCGGCCTTCGCCTCTCCGCGAACAACATCCCGGTCAGGAGCGGCGTGCTGGCGTTCCCCATCGCCGACGGCGTGAGCCCCGCGCAGAGCCTGCCGGCCATCCAGAGCGTCGCGGGGTTCCCGGTGACGGTGGGCGGCGCGTTCGGGGTGGCCTTCTCGACCTTCTCCAACCTCGCCGGTTGCGCGGTCGATGACGACGGCAACCTCTACTTCCAGCAGGTGGATCTGCAGCAGTTCACCGGCGCGAACATCGTCAAGGTGACCGACGTTGGCTCGGATCAGGATCGGTCGGCCGCCGTGAGCGGCATCATCACGCTCACCACGCTGGTGCCCGCGGGCGGCCTGTACGGCACGGCGAGCGGCCCCGTCAGCCAGGTGAACCGCTTCACGAACTTCTCCGGCACCTCGACGACGTGGGGCAACATTGCCGCGCTGGCGGCGGGGCCGAACAACACGCTCTACGCGGCCGTGGCCGCATCGCATCAGGAGGGCGATCCTGCCACGGGCTTCTACTCCAACCCGGCGGCGCTCGGACCGACGCCGTCGATGATCATCAGCTTCGCGGATGCGATCGGGTCGTTCTCGCCGAACCCGGCGGTCATCGTGCCCGATGGCTTCGCCGATTCCACCAGCGCGGCGCCGGTCCAGGCGGGCGTCAACAACTTCCGCGTGTTCGCCCACGGCGCCGGGCCGGATCCGCGCGGGACGAACCCCGCCGTCCTTGGCACGGCGGCCGACACGCTGAAGCTGGACTTCCAGGTGGACTTCACCGTCTACTCCGGCCTGGCCGTGAACGAGGCGCGCGACGTGTTCGTCGTCTCGGGCGGCACGCCCGCCGGCGTCGGACTCAACCCGTCGCCCGCCCTGGGCGAGATCCTGATGTTCTCCGACAAGTGGCCCGCTGACCGGCGTGCCGACTACGTGGACCTGCGTGGCAACGCGCTGCCCAACCCGCCGTTGAGCGGCGGTAACGTGGGCGACGGCGACTCGGACCGCTACGACCACATCTTCGCGCTGGCGCCACGCGATGGCGTGTCGATGACGCCCAGTGGCCTCGCCGGGCTCGCTCGCGGGTTCCTGCGCTACACGAACCGCCTTGCTCCCAACCCGATCAGCCCGGGCCTGACCCTGGGTCAGGTGGATCGCACACAGGCCGACAACGCCACGGCCGGGCCCATCTTCTTCGACGCGCTGGACCCGGGCCATCATGTAGCGGGGGGCGACGATCAGAACCCGCCGTTCAGGGGTGACGACAGCGACGGCGGCGGCTTCCCGCCGCTGCCAGGCGCCCTCAATGGGGGCTTCGAATTCGGGTTCGGCGCCAACGTCGGGGTCTGCACGGCGCCGTGGAACGCCTTCTACCTGAACTCCAATGGCAACGTCTCGTTCAACGCCGGGGACGCGTCGGGAGCCGCCACGGCGAACGCGATGCTGGCCGGTGTGCCTCGCGTGGCGCCCGCCTGGCGCGACTTCGACATGTCCACGCGCCACGTCGGCGCGGTGCTCAATACCTTCCCGGTGCAGGCCGTGGGCTTTGCCGGGGTGAACCAGTTCACCGTTCGCTGGATCAATGCGGTTCGCGTCGAGCATGGCGGGCTGTCATCGCACAGCACCTTCTCGGTATCGCTGTTCGACGATGGGACGGGCAGCGACGAGAACGCGAACCAGGCGTTGAACCCGGCGAACCCGATCGGCAACAACGCCGTGCCGTTCGACCTCCAGGAAGGGCCGACCGACCTCCGGTACGTGGCCGGCCCAGCGAGCATCGTCGGCCAGCCGAGCCAGGCGGACGGCTCCGCGCCGTTCACGTTCGAGTACGGCTGGATGGACCCGGGTCCCGACCTGGCCACCGACACGCGCCGCGTCGTGACCGGCTACTCGATTGGCGTCCAGGCCGCCGGCTCGGTTGCCGAGGTGAACTTGAGCGAGATCGGGCGCAACGCGCTCATCGGCACCGGCACCGTTGCTGAAACCGCCATCTTCGAAGAGTTCGAGGGCGGGCACTTCGACCTGCGGGCGGAGGGCAACGACGCGGCGGCGTCAACACCCGCCGGCCAGCCGAACCTCAGCCGGGAGATCCTGGACTTCTTCGGCCGATCGTGTGCCTCGCCCGCCCTGCGTCTGGACGTGGCTGTCACCGGGAGCGGCAGCGTCTCCGGGCCTGGCATCGCGTGTCCAGGCGACTGCGAGGAGTTCCTGTCCTCCGGCACCGTCGCCGTGCTCACGGCCACACCGGCCGCGGGCTACAACTTCAGCAACTGGGTAGGGTGCGACGCGCCGGCAGGCGCCTCCTGCTCGATGACGATGAACGCATTCAAGCTGGTGACCGCGCAGTTCACCCTCGCGCCACCTCCGCCGCAGCCACTCCAGGGGACGCTCAACCAGGCCGCGTACTCGACGGGGCAGACACTGATCCTGAGCGTCACCATGGACCCGGCGCTGGCCGGCGCATCACCGGTGGACGCCTATGTCGTCGTGGACGGCCCTGGCGGGCTGACGTACTCGCTGCAGTTGCCCGTTGGCGCGAACATCCTCGTGCCCGGACAGGTGAAGGTGGCAGGGCCGTTCATCCCGTTCGCGTTCAGCGGACCGGTGTTCAGTGTCGTCCTGCCGCCGGGACTGCCGGCGGGCGACTACCAGTGGCGGACGTTCCTCACCCAGGCCGGCACGCTCAATGTGATCGGCTCGGTTGACGTGACACCGTTCACGTTCACGCCGTAGTGAATCACGGGCGCCGGGGCTTCGGCCCCGGCGTCCTTCACTCGATCTCGAAGGACAGGAACAGCAATTGACCCTCGCGCTGCACCTGCAGCGCGCACGGGGCGTTGGCTGGCAGGCGGCCCACCAGGCTGCGCAGGTCGGCCAGGCTCTTCACAGACGTGCCGTTCACCGAGAGGATGACGTCGGCCACTTCGAGCCCGTACTCGGCGCCGGTGTTGAGCGCCCGCGCCGCCACGAGGACGCCGCCGGCGCCGCGCACGCCGCCCACCGCGCCCGCCAGCGTCGCGTCGACGTCCAGGCCGAGGATGCCGAGGCGCTCCACCAGGTTGCGCTCCGGCGTCACCAGGTCCGAGAACTTCGTCGGGTCGCCGTCGCGCTCGGCGATGGCCACGGGCAGCTTCATGAGCTTCGCCCCGCGCAGCACCTCGAGCACCGCCGTGTCGCCGGCGGCGCGCCGGTAGAGGTTCACGTCGAACTGGCGCCCGTTCTCCATGGGCTTGCCATCCAGCGTGAGCACGATGTCGCCGATGCGCAGGCCCGCGGCAGCGCCGGGCTCCTCGGGGAAGACGTCCGCGAGGATCACGCCCGAGTCCCGTGGCAGCTTCAGTGCCTCCGCGAGCGTCGGCGTGATGGTCTGGGCCGCCACGCCGATGGTGCCCCGCTTGACGCGGCCCCACTGCCGGATCTGCTCGAACACGGCGCGCACGATGTTGCTGGGCGCGGCAAAGCCAAGGCCCTCGTTGCCGCCGCCCTGCGACAGGATGAGCGTGTTGATGCCGACGACGCGTCCCTGCACGTCCACGAGCGCGCCTCCGCTGTTGCCGGGATTGATCGGCGCGTCGGTCTGGATGTAGACCATCGGATCGTCCGCGGCCAGCTGCCGCCCCACCGCGCTCACCACCCCCATCGTCATTGAGTTCTCGAGGCCGAGCGGGCTGCCGAAGGCGCAGACGATCTGTCCGGCCCGCAGGAGATCCGAGTCGCCGAACGTGGCGGCAGGAAGGCCCGTGGCGTTCACCTTCAGGACGGCGAGGTCCGTTTCCTCGTCCACGCCGACGATGGTGGCGTCCAGCGTGCGGCCGCGGGGACGGACAATCGAGCTGTCGGCGCGGGTGCCATCGACGGGCGGCAGGACGACCTGCACGCGACGGGCACCGGACACCACGTGGAAGTTGGTGACGATGAAGCCTCCGGCGTCGACGATGAGGCCCGACCCTGTGCTCCGCTGGCGTTCGAGCAGCGTGTCTGCGGTGCTGGACCCCGCGGCGTCGGCCAGGGCATAGCCCGAGACGTTGATCTGCACGACGCTGGGCCCGACCTTCTGGACCAGACCCTGCAGTTCGCTGCTGAACGCCGCCAGGGACGGCGTCTGGCTGCTGCTGGTCGCTGAGAACGCGAGAAAGACGACGATCGATAGGGACAGGAGCCGAGACATTGGGAGACGGGGACAGTCCCTGTGACAATTGTTAAGGACGGGGCCGACGATCCAGCAGGGTAGCAGATTCTAGTACGATGCTTGGCCAATGGCGTCCCTGACCTTCCTCGGTGCCGCGGGCACCGTCACAGGCTCCCAGTACCTCCTCGAAGTCGATCATCACCGGATCCTCATTGACTGCGGGATGTTCCAGGGCCTGAAGCCCCTCCGGCTTCGGAACTGGGCCAAGCTGCCGGTGCACCCGGGATCCGTGCAGTCGGTGGTGCTCACGCACGCGCACCTCGACCATACGGGCCTGCTCCCGCGTCTGGTGTCCAACGGCTTCGGGGGCCGCGCCTTCTGCACAGCGGGAACGGCGGACCTCAGCAAGCTCGTGCTGCCCGACGCCGCGCGGCTGCAGGAAGAGGACGCCCGGCGCGCCAACCAGGGCCGCTACGCGAAGCACACCCCGGCCCTGCCGCTTTTCACCGAGAACGACGCGGCAGAGGCGCTCAGCCGGCTGCAGCCCTTCGGGTTCAACCGTCCCGCCCCCGTCGCGCCGGGCATCGAGGCGGAGTTCATCAACGCGGGGCACCTGCTGGGTTCGGCATACGTGCGCGTGCGGCGGAGCAACGCCACCGGCGGCACGCTGCTCTTTGGCGGCGACCTCGGGCGCTACAGCCGTCCCGTCCTGCCCGACCCCTCGCCCGGCGTCGCGTGCGACGTCCTCCTCGTGGAATCCACCTACGGCGACCGCGAGCATCCGCCCGAGGACAACGGCGCCGAGCTCGCGCGCATCGTCAGGGAAACGGCGGATCTCAAGGGCAAGCTCATCATCCCCTCCTTCTCGATCGGGCGCGTCGAGGAGGTGCTCTACTGGCTGAAGAAGCTGGAAGACGAGCGGGCCATTCCGATCCTGCCCGTCTACATAGACAGTCCCATGGCCGTGCAGGCGCTCGAGTACTACCGCCGCCACGCGGCGGAACTGGATCCGGACGCGCGGCCCGCGCGCGGTGAGGTGTGCGCCTTCTGCACCGAGCGCTTCTCACCGGTGGGGTCGGCCCGGGAATCGCAGCAAGTGGTGGACGCGAAAGGCCCGTACATCGTCATGTCCGCCAGCGGCATGGCGGTTGGCGGGCGGGTGCTGCACCACCTGGCGGCCGGCCTGCCCGATCCGAAGAACACCGTGCTCTTCGTCGGGTTCCAGGCCGCCGGCACGCGGGGCAGGGACCTCATCGAGGGCGCGCACCAGGTGAAGATGTTCGGCCAGTGGGTACCCGTGCACGCGCGGATCGAGAAGCTGAACGCCATGTCCGCGCACGCGGACGCCGGCGAGGTGATCCGCTGGCTGCGCACGTTCCCGAAAGCGCCTGGCATCACCTACCTCGTCCACGGCGAGCCGCCGGCCCAGGTGGCGTTGAAAGCGCGCATCGAGCGGGAACTGGGATGGAACGTCCACATCCCGGAGTACCTCGAGAGGGTGGACGTGGCACTCTAGAGATCAGGGATCAGGGATCAGAACCTCAGAACCCGAGAACCCCAGAACCCGAGAACCCCAGAACCTCAGACCCCGAGAACCCTTGCCAGATCTCCTGACTCCTCCCGACACCCGGCCCTACCTGCTCGAACAGGTCGACGACGCGGCCGTGGTACAGCTGTACGCCGACGGCTTCCATGCA
>CAZLBU010000093.1:0-9604 GCA_964557815.1 uncultured Bifidobacteriaceae bacterium
AGCTGGTCATCTGGATGCCCGGCGCCTGCGCCATGGCGGCCCAGATGTCCCGCGCATTCGGGATCTCGGTGAGCAGTTCCTTCGTGAAGTTGGTGCCCACCTGCGTCGTCGAGGTGTCCACGATGGGGGAGGCACCGGTCACAGTGACGGTTTCCTGCAGCGTGGCGACCTGCAGCTGCTGATCGACGGAGAGCGTCTGGTTGATGACGACGCGCACGCCTTCGCGCTTCACGTTCTGGAACCCGGCGAGCTCGAAGTCGATGGTGTAGAGGCCGGGCGGCAGCGCGATGAAGCGGTAGACGCCATCCGCGCCGGTGACCTGCACCTGCGGCTGGATGAGCGCCGGCCCGCTGGCGGTGACCGTGACGCCCGGAAGCACGGCGCCTGTGTTATCGGTGACGGTGTCGTTGATGCGGCCACGGAATTCCTGCGCGCTGGCGGGCAGTGCCCACGCCAGGGCAAAGCACAGGCAGAGCAGCCACGACTGTTTCAGCCTCATTGAGTGGTCCTCCACGTAACTCAACACATCACCGGGACGGCCCCGGTGTTCAGGTCAATCGACGAACCGCCGAATGGTAGTACTTGGGCCGTACCTTTGCAAGACTTTCGTCATGTCTTCATGGGAGATTCCTGCACGGCCAGACAGTAGTCAGCAAACCGGGTACCACGGCGCAGCGGGTGCCCATGGCTGTGACGGCACCGTGTTCGGCTGGGATTTCGGGCCGCTCGTCCCTGCTGAAAAGGGAGTGACCGAACGGTCGATATACGAAGGTTTGGATTTGCGCTCGACTGTTTGAAGCGGCCCCCGCGGATCGGCCCCCAGCCGCGCGCGCCGTATACTGCTTCGCATGGTGAAAGTCGCCGCTGCCACGCTCGCCTTGACCCTGGCCCTGGCTGGCCCGGCCTCCTCCCAGGATGCTGCGTCGTCGCTTGGTCCCCGCCTGCTCCAGGACGCCGGCATCAAGGCCGCCGTGGAGGCCATTCGCGCCGACGAGCCGCAGACGCTCGCGGATCAGGCCCGCATCTGCGAGGTGGAGGCGCCGCCCTTCAAGGAGACCAAGCGCGGGGAGCTCTATGCGCAGATGCTGCGCGAGGCCGGCCTGACCAACGTCCGCACGGACAAGGAAGGCAACGTCCTCGGCGAGCTTGCCGGCGCGCAGGCGCGACCGCACCTCGTCTTCGCCGCCCACCTCGACACGGTGTTTCCGGAGGGCACCGACGTGCGCGTGACGCGCGAGGGCACTCTCATGCGCGGGCCCGGCATCGGGGACGACTGCCGCGGCCTGGCCGTGGTGCTGGCCGTCGCGCGGACCATGGTGAAGCAGCGCATCAAGGTGCCGGGCACCATCACCTTCGTGGGGAACGTCGGTGAGGAGGGATTAGGTGACCTGCGAGGAGTCAAATACCTCTTCAACGAAGGCATGAAGGGCCGCATCGACCGGTTCGTGTCGGTGGATGGCACCGGCCTCGGCATCACACATATTGCCGTCGGCAGCCTGCGCTACCGCGTGACGTTCAAGGGGCCCGGCGGGCACAGCTATGGCGCCTTCGGCCGGTCCAACCCGCTCCACGCCCTGGGCCGCGCGGTGGAGACGATCTCGGATTTCGAGGTGCCGCTCGATCCCAAGACGACGTTCAATGTCGGCCGCATCGGCGGCGGGACCTCGGTGAACTCGATTCCGTTCGAAGCGTGGATGGAAGTGGACATGCGCTCGGCCGACCCCTCCGCCCTCCAGGCACTGGACGCGAAGTTCCACAGGGCCGTGGACGACGCCGTGCGGGCCGAGGACGCGCGGTGGATGCAGAGCATGCTGACCGTGGACAAGGCGCTCGTGGGCAACCGCCCCGCGGGGCGCACCGCCGCCGACGCCCCCATTGTCCGCGCCGCCGTTTCGGTGACCGAAGCCCTGGGGCTGCCTGTGTCGCTCGACGAAGGCTCGACCGACTCGAACCTGCCCATGAGCCTCGGCATTCCGGCCATCACCATCGACGGTGGCGGCCGTGGGCGCGACGCGCACGCGCTCACCGAGTCGTTCGACGCCGCCGACTCGTGGAAGGGCGCCCAGCGCGCCCTGCTGCTCGCGATCGCCCTCGCGCAGCCCTGAGTAGACCCCAAGACCTCAAGACCTCAAGACCTCAAGACCCCCGCATCCCTCAGCTCGCGGAAGCGTGCGAGCTCCGTCGCCCGCTGCGCGCGCATCGCGCGATCGGCGACGGCCAGCCAGACCAGGAACGCGCCGTGCGGGATCGCGAGCAGAATCGTCTCGACGGGCACAGGGGCCGGCACCCAGACCGCGATGGTGTTGGCCAGGGTCGCGAGAGCGAAGACCGGAACGAAGAGCGGATGCCCGGCCGCGCCCGGGACCCCGGCGCCAAACGCCATCGCCGAGCGCTCCCAGGCGGGCGTGGCGAGCCCGGGATCCTCACCATCGCCCTGTTCCTCGTAGAACACCTGGAGGTAGCGCCCGATCCGCTCGGCGCCGAAGTGGAGCGGGCGGATGACTTCGAAGGTGGCGACGAGCACCAGCAGCGGAATGACGGATGCGAGCGGGTATGTCAGCCACGCGAGGGTGGCCGCCAGTACCAGCGCCCATGCCGAGACGCCGGCCAGCACCAGGGTGGCCCGCAGCTGCCCGCGGGCCGCCACGGCCTCCCGGAGGGAGCGGTACTCATGGGAACTTAGCTCAACCATTGGGCTCCTTCCTATCTCAATGCCCGTAAACGTCACTGCACGTTAAAGATAGCGCTTGCACACTATCGAGGTTCTGTTAGAATGCCGAAAACTTCAACAAGTGGAATCCCTCGGTTTGGGGGATTCTTTACCCGTTTTTCGAACGAGGCGTGATGGTGCGGAGAGGATATAGCCGGCGTACCCGTGTGGCCGCCATTGTGTTCGCCCTCGTCGGGCTGTTGAGCCCGTCCGCGATCCAGGCCCAGACACAGAAGGCCGCGGGTACGACGGCGAAGAAGGTCACGCCCGCACGAGCCACGCCGAAGAAGGCCTACTCGGCCAGCGCCGCTCGCGCCCGTCGCGCCCGCCTGGCCCGCGCGCGGGCCGCTGCCCGCGCCCGCGAGGCGCGCGAAGCCCAGACGCCCCGCTTCCGCGTAGACGAGTTCGGCCAACAGGTCCCCGACGTGCGGGCCGAAGCCGCCATCGTCTACAACCCCACCACCCGCGAGGTGCTCTACTCGTCGAACGCCGAGAGCGAGCGTTCCATCGCGAGCATCACGAAGGTGATGACGGCACTGGTGGTGCTCGAAAGCGGCATGGACCTTTCGACGCCCGTCACCGTGGCCAGAACGGACGTGTACCGGGCATCGACGACCTACCTGCGCGCCGGCTACAAGGTGACCGGCGAGGATCTGCTGAACCTTCTGCTCGTCGGGTCGGACAACGCCGCGGCCCGCGCCCTGGCCCGCGTGTCGCCCTACGGGGCCGAGGGCTTCATCGATCGCATGAACGACAAGGCCGTGGAACTGGGCCTCACGAGCACGCACTATGCGGACCCGTCCGGCCTGCTCGCGGCCAATGTCTCCTCGGCCCTCGACATGGCCCAGCTCATCGCCTACGCCGCCGCCGACGAGCGCATTGGCGGCGTGATGCGCAAGACCTCGTATACGACCCACGCGGGCAAGCGCACCATCACGGCCAACAGCACGAACCAGCTGGTGAAGACCGGGGACATCGACGTGCTCGGCGGCAAGACCGGGTTCATCAGCCGCTCGGGTTACTGCCTGGCGTCGCTGCTGCGGTTGCCGCAGACGGGCCAGGAGGTGGCCGTCGTGGTACTCGGGGCCAAGTCGAACGCCAGCCGCTTCTGGGAGACGCGTCACCTGTTCAACTGGCTCGCGACGCGCACCAAGGCCCTCGTGGGCACGAGCGACGGCCAGCAGCAGGAGCAGTAGCCGGCCCGCTCGCGCGCGCCCGTCCCCAGTACTCCCGCGCCATCACCGCCCCTGCATCATGGCCGCGTCGAGCGGCAACGTCGCCACAGGATCGTAGAAGGGCAGCAGGGCCCGGCCCGCGGCCTGGCTGTCCAGCGCCTTCAAGTACCGTCCACACGCCCGGCACTCCGTGACCCGGTACACGCGATCGGCCGTCGCGAACGTCCGCAGCTGCGACAGGTCCGTGCAGCCGCAGTAGGGGCACCCGCCATCGAAGGGCCACCGGGCGTGGCATCGCCCGCAGAGCAGGTGCCGCTCGCCTGCGGGCGTGATCACCGCGAACTCGGGCTCGGCTGCACACACGGGGCACGTCCCGCGCCGCCATTCATCGAGAGACACGCGCCGGGTGACGACCTCCGCCGTCCGGATCAGGAACGGCTTCAGCGACCACTGCAGCACCTCGGACCACATCCCCTCCGGATCGTCGTCCACCGCGGTCGTCGCCTGGTCGTACCAGGCCCGCGCGCGGTCCGGAAGGCCGGCCTCCCGGCCCACCGCGTGCAGGCGCTGTGACGCGGCCTGATCGACCATGTCCATTCGGCGGAGCACGTCGGTCACCTGCCGGATCAGCAGGCGCACCTCGGACCAGTCGATGGCGAACTCGCCGAAGGAGGCGAGCGGCACGCCCCGGAGCAGTCGCGTCCGCAGCAGATCGTCCGGCACGTCGAGCGACGGCGTCGCGATGCGCGCCTCCACGCGGCGCACGGTGGCCACCAGTTCGGCGTGCAGGGCGGCCGCGGCCGCCAGGTCCGGCTGGCGTGCCGCCAGCGCGCGGAGCTCGACGATGTCCCGCGGGGCGGGGCGCTCGCGGGAAGGTGGGCGGGAGGACATCCTGGAATTATCCACCGTGTAAGCTGTATCCGTGCCGCCGCGTGCTCCGAAATCCCTCCGCATCCTGATGATCGCGTCCGAGGCGTACCCCTTCTCCAAGACCGGGGGCCTGGCCGACGTCGCCGCGGCGTTGCCGCGGGCGCTGGGCCATCTCGGGCACGAGGTGACGCTCATCACGCCGCGCTATCGCGGAGTGGCGGCCGCCCCGGTCGTGGACGCCTCGCGCATCGAGGTGGCGGGGACGTGGTTCGAGGTGGCGTTCGGGGAGGCCTCGCTCGGTCCGGGCGCACGCGTGCTGTTCCTGGATTGCCCGCTGCTTTTCGATCGGCCCGGCATCTACAACGAGGACGGCGTGGATTACGGCGACAACGCCGTGCGTTTCGCGCTGCTCTCGGCGGCCGCCATCGACTGGATGTCGAGGCAGCCGGCGCCGTTTCACGTCGTGCACGGGCACGACTGGCAGGCCGGCCTCGCGCCGGTCTACCTCCGGGACCGCTTCGCCGGCGGGCTCCCGGCCACGGTCTTCACGATTCACAACCTCGCCTATCAGGGCATCGTCGACAAGGCCTGGGTCCCGCTGCTTGGCCTGCGGTGGGAGGATTACACGCTCGACGGCTTCGAGTTCTACGACCGGCTCAGCTTCCTGAAGGCCGGCGTGAACTTCGCGGACGCGGTGACGACAGTGAGCCCGACGTACGCCGACGAGATCCAGCGGCCCGAGTACGGCTATGGCTTCGACGGTGTCATGCGTGCCCGCCGCGCGCACCTCACGGGCATCCTGAACGGTATCGACACCGACGAGTGGGATCCGCGGCGCGATCCGTACCTGCCGCAGCCGTACGCGCGTGACGACCTGGATGGCAAGGCGGAAGCCAAGCGCGCGCTGCTGGAAGCGTACGGGCTGCCAGTGGACGACGAGACCATGGCACGGCCGCTGGTGGGCATGGTCTCGCGGATGGTCGATCAGAAGGGCCTGGATCTCATCGCCGCGATTGCAGGCGAGCTGCCCTACATGGATGCGACCTTCACGGTGCTCGGCACCGGCGAGGCGCGCTACCAGGACATGTGGCGCGAGCTCGCGTCGTGGCGGCCCGACCGGATCTCGGTCTACATCGGGTACGACGAGCGCCGGGCCCACCTCGTCGAGGCGGGCGCCGACATCTTCATGATGCCGTCGCGCTACGAGCCGTGCGGACTCAACCAGATGTACAGCCTTCGCTACGGCACCGTGCCGGTGGTGCGCGCCGTGGGCGGCCTGGTGGACACGGTGCGGCCCTACAACCCGCGGAACGGGCAGGGGACGGGATTCCTCTTCTCGGACTACTCGCCCGACGCCCTGCGCGCCACGCTCCAGGCGGCCATCGCGATGTACCGCGGCAACCGCAAGGCGTGGACACGGCTGCAGAAGAACGGGATGCGGAAGGACTTCTCGTGGGACCGCTCGGCCGGCGAGTACGTCAAGGTGTATAAAGGAGTGATGGCCACCCGCCAGGGACGCCCGACAGGGGGCCGCGGCATCTAACGTGGTAGAGGACTTATGGCTTCTGACAAGGTGAAGACGGTAACGGACGCGGATTTCGGTGAGTCGGTGAAGCGGGGCCTCGTGCTCGTGGATTTCTGGGCCGAGTGGTGCGCGCCGTGCCGGCGGATTGCGCCGCTCGTGGACCAGCTGGCCGAAGAGTACAACGGCCGCCTGACCGTGGCGAAGATGAACGTGGACGAGAACCCGGCGACGCCGCCTTCGTACATGATCCGGGGCATTCCCACCCTGCTGCTGTTCAAGGACGGCGACCTGAAGGAGACCGTCGTCGGGCTGACCGACAAGGCGGAGCTCGCCCGCATGATCGACCGGCACCTCTCCTGACGCCATGAGCACCGACCGGCAGGTCATCATCATCGGGTCCGGCCCCGCCGGGCTCACGGCGGCGCTCTACGCAGCGCGTGCCAACCTCTCGCCGCTCGTCATCGAAGGCTTCGAGGCCGGCGGCCAGCTGATGCTCACCACGATGGTGGAGAACTGGCCCGGCTTCCGGGATGGCATCATGGGGCCGGACCTGATGGCGGAGCTGCGCGCCCAGGCCTCGCGCTTCGGCGCCGAGATCGTGCAGGGCGACGTGACCTCCGTGGACGTGTCGAAGAGGCCGTTCACGGTGAACGTCGGGGAGAAGGCCTTCACGGCCCAGGCGCTCATCATCGCCACGGGCGCGTCGGCGAAATGGCTCGAGCTCGGCGTGGACAAGAAGCTGTCGGGGCGCGGCGTCTCCACCTGCGCCACGTGCGACGGCTTCTTCTTCAAGGGCCGCCCGGTGGCCGTCGTCGGCGGCGGCGACACCGCGCTCGAAGAGGCGATTTACCTGTCGAAGCTCGCCACGCACGTCACGGTCATCCATCGCCGCGACACGCTGCGCGCCTCGAAGGTGATGCAGGACAAGGCAATGGCTACGCCGAACATCTCGTTCGTCTGGAACACCGAGGTCGTGGACATCAAGGACCCCGACAAGGGCGAGGTGACCTCACTGGTGCTGCGGCACAACCAGACGGGCGACACCAGCGAGCTGGCGGTCGACGGCGTCTTCATCGCCATCGGCCACACGCCGAACACCTCGCTCTTCAAGGGCCAGGTCGCGCTCGAGGACAACGGCTACATCCGCACGGAGAAGGGCTCGCGCACCAGCGTGCCCGGCGTCTTCGCCGCGGGCGACGTGCAGGACCACGTCTACCGCCAGGCCGTCACCGCGGCCGGCTCCGGGTGCATGGCCGCCATCGACGCCGAACGCTTCCTGGCTGGCACCGGACACTGAAATGCGTCCATTGATGATTGCCGATTGGTGATTGAGCGATTCATTGGTGAGTGGGTGATTGGGGCATTGGGCATTGGATTGACGGATTGGCGATTGGGGGGATTGAGCGATTCGCGAGGTCGCGCCGAAATCGCCCAATCACCAATCACCAATCACCAATCACCAATCACCCGATCACCAATCCAAAATGTTCAATGTCCCAATCGCCAATCACCCAATGAATCGCTCACTCGTCAATCAGCAATCGCTCAATGGACGTCCTCACTCAATCCACCCTCCACCGACGACCTCGTCGCCCTCGTAGAACACCACAGCCTGCCCCGGCGTGACGGCCGTCTGAGGCTCGTCGAACGCCAGCGCCGCCCGTGCCTCGTCCAGGGCGCGGACGCGCGCCGCGGCGGCGGTGCTGCGGTGGCGGATCTGTGCGGCGACACGGCGCCAGCCCTCGGGCGCCGCCCCCGACGTCCAGTTCACGCCGGACGCCGTCAGCGAGACGCGGCCGAGCGCGTCCTTCGGGCCCACGGTGACGCGGGCAGCGGCCGCGTCGATATGCGTGACGTAGAGCGGGTCGGATGACGAGAGGCGCAGCCCCTTGCGCTGGCCGATGGTGAAGCGGTGCACGCCCGCGTGCGTGCCGAGCACGCGCCCGCTCTCGGAGACGATGGCGCCGGGGCGCGTGAGGGCGGGGGCCTCGCGCTCCACGAAGGCGGCGTAGTCGCCATCGGGCACGAAGCAGATCTCCTGGCTGTCGGGCTTCTCCGCCACGCGCAGGCCCAGCCGCCGTGCGTGCGCGCGCACGGCGTCCTTGTCCAGGTGTCCCACCGGGAACAGCGCCCGCGCCATCTGCTCCTGCGTCAGAGAAAAGAGGAAGTACGACTGGTCCTTGCCGTGATCGAGCCCGCGCCGCAGGCGGTACGTGCCTGCCTCGTCTCGGGTGATGCGCGCGTAGTGCCCCGTGGCGAGCGCACCGGCGCCGAGCCCGATGGCGCGCTCGAGCAGGGCCGAGAACTTCAGGTCGCTGTTGCAGTGCGCGCAGGGGATGGGCGTACGACCCGCGACGTACTCGCGCACGAAGTTCGACACCACCGCCTCGTCGAACCGCGACTCGAAGTTCAGGATGTAGTGCGGAACACCGATGGCCTGCGCCACGCGCCGCGCGTCGTGCAGGTCGTCCAGCGTGCAGCAGGTGCCGTACGCGCGGTCACTGACTGGAGCGGCAGCGACTGGCCCTGAACGGCCGGAGGGCGTCGACGGGTAGAGCTGCATCGACACACCAACGACGTCGTGCCCCTGCTCGGCGAGCAGAGCCGCGGCGACCGAAGAATCGACGCCGCCCGACATGGCTACGACAATCCGCATGGGCGTTCATCGCTTCATCGTCACGGTCAGGTTCCGCAGCTTCTCGACGAGGCCGGGGAGGACGGCGATGACGCGGTCCACGTCGGCTTCCGTGTTCGCCTCGCCCAGGCTGAAGCGGATGGAGCCGAGCGTGCGGGCATGGGGCAGTCCCATGGCTTTCAGCACGTGAGATGGCTCGAGCGTGCCCGACGAGCAGGCGGACCCCGACGAGACCGCGATGCCCTCGAGATCCAGGCCGATCAGGAGCGGCTCGGACTCGATACGCTCCACGCTGATGTTCGCCGTGTTCGGCACGCGCGGCTCGGCGGCGCCGTTCCGCTCGCTGCCGGGGACGGCCGCCAGCACGCCGCGCTCGAGGCGATCGCGCAGCGCCGCCTGTCGCGGCGCCTCGCTGGCCATCTTCTGGCGAGCGCGGTTCGCCGCCGCACCCATCCCCGCGATGCCGGCCACGTTCTCGGTCCCGGCCCGCCGCCCACGCTCCTGGCGGCCGCCCGTGAGGAACGGCGCGAGGCGCACGCCCCGGCGGATCCAGAGCGCGCCGACACCCTTGGGCCCGTAGAACTTGTGCGCAGACATGGACAGCAGGTCCACGCCCAGGCGCCGCACGTCGATGGGCAGTTTGGCGGCGGTCTGTACCGCGTCGGTGTGGACCAGTGCCCCCCGTGCCC